>JBBTZY010000035.1:0-3080 GCA_038061115.1 Patescibacteria group bacterium
ATTTAAATAAAGTAATTAAATTATTATTTATTCAAACATTTTGAGCCGAGTTGGTTTAAAGATCATGCTGAAGCAGAGGTGGTGGAGATCGCCGGAAAATTAGAAAAACATTTATTTAGTTTTCAATCTATTCGCGATCATAAATTAGGTCGGCAAATTGCTTCAGCAGTACGTAAAAAATTAGTACCAATTACTTTAATACGAGATATTATACATAAGTTTAATGGTACACCTGAGCAATTATTTGGCCGTTCAGGACAACTTGAACATATGGCGCGTGAGGCCTATCAAAGCACTTGGGTTATGCTTAAACGTCGCCTGCGTAATAAAGGTTTTCACGCTTTAGTTTATATTTTTTTCACTAAAGTTTTGTCGCCCTGCTTTTAGAATTACCGTATGAGAGAATAGTTATAGGCCAACTTCATTATTTAGCTCTCGGCATCAATTTATTATTTCCACCATTTTTGATGATGCTGATTACTATGCTGATAAAATCACCCGATGCCAAAAATCAGGAATTTGCGGTAAAAGGTGTGCTGGAAGCGGTTTACGGTGGGGAATTAGAATTTTATAAAGTGCGAGAATATAAAAAATTAAAAACTAGCGCTTTGGAAAAATTTCTTTACGGACTTTTATATACCATTACTTTCCTCGCTTCGTTTGGTGGTATTGTAATGATATTATATACTTTAGGTTTCAATATTCTTTCTGGCGCCCTATTTATTTTCTTTGTTAGTTTGGTGAGCTTTTTTGGTATTTCCCTGCGCCAGCAATCACGGGCGGTGAAAGTAGTAGAGAGTCGCGAAACATTTATGGGTTTTATTTTAGATTTCTTTACTTTGCCGATTGTAGCTTTTGGTAAATGGTTATCACAAACTTTTGACCGCTGGAATTTATTTGTATTTTTGCTAGATTTCTTGTTTGAAGTGCCATTTAAGAGTTTGCTTAAAGTAATTGAAGATTGGTTCGCTTATTTGAAAGATAAAAAAGAACAAATGTAGGTTAGTAAGAGTAAGAACTTAGAATAAGAGTTGTAGTAAATGTCATTCCCGCGGAGGCGGGAATCTAGAAACAAAAAATCCTAAATCCTAATATCTAAACTCTAAATAAATACTAATGACAAAAATCCAAAAAAGTTTAAAACATTTGAATTTAAGATTTTGGATTTGTTTAGGATTTAGGATTTAGATATTAGGCTTTAAATTTATGAGTATTTACTTAATTGTCTTCATCGCCGCATTATTCACTGGCTTACTTTCTTTAATCGGAGGCCTAGTTTTATTGTGGCGGCCCGTGTCAGATAGAATTTTACAACTATTAGTAAGTTTTGCGGCTGGATCGCTTCTCGCCGCCGCTTTTTTAGATATTTTACCAGAGGCAGCAGAAGAATATGATATAAATCAAGTTTTACTTTATGCTTTAGTGGGAATTTTATTATTTTTTGTGGCTGAAAAATTTTTACTTTGGCATCATCATAGCCATAATCATAGTGTAGACCACTTAGGTCAGCATTCGGCGCAATTGATTTTATGGGGCGATGTTTTACATAATTTTATTGACGGTCCGATTATCGCTATTGCCTTCCTCAGTGATTTTAAGTTAGGTGTAATTACAACTTTGGCCATTATTTTCCATGAGATTCCTCAAGAAGTAGGGGATTTTGCCGTGATGTTGAAATCTGGTTTGGCACGCACTAAAGTGTTGCTTTATAATTTAATATCTTCTTCTGCCACCATATTAGGAGCCGGTGTGGCTTTATTGTTTAGTGATTTATTAAATAAAATTAGTCCGGCACTGTTAGGCCTCGCCGCCGGTGCTTTTATTTATATTGCGGCGGCTGATTTAATTCCTAGTATTCATCATGAAACTGACCCTAAAACAGTAAAATTACAAACTTTATTTTTATTACTTGGGGTGGTGGTAATTGGTTTGTTGGTTCATTGGTTGGAATAGTATGATTAGAAAATTTTTAAATCGTTTTCCACCGGCGCAAGTTTATCGCTGGTTTGAAATTATTCCCGGCGCTTTAGTTTGGTCGACCTTAATGGCCGCTATAGCACTGTCAATTTGGTGGCCACTGGCCGCGGTTTATGTTATTATTTTATTTGATTTGTATTGGTTGCTACGCGTTGGCTACCTAGTAATTTGGCTACTTATATCGTGGAAAAAATTTCAACAGGCCTTAAAAATTGATTGGCTCGCCAAAATGGAGGAGCAAAAAGATTGGAATAAAATTTGGCATTTAGTTGTTTTGCCAACCTATCAAGAACCACTGGCAGTGATTCAAAATACTTTACGGGCTTTTACCAAAGTTAAATATCCTTTAGATAAATTTATTTTTGTACTGGCCGGTGAAGCCAGAGCCGGCGAGCATTTCACTCAAGTGGCGGAAGCTATCAAACAAGAATTCGGGCCGCAGTTTGGTCATTTTTTAGTTACGGTACATCCGGCTAATATTGTTGGTGAAATGGCCGGCAAGGGCGCTAATGGCCACTGGGCGGGCAGGCGTGCGCAAGAGCTCATAGATTCTTTAGGTATTCCCTACGAAGATGTAATAGTTTCTAATTTTGATAGTGATTCTTGTCCGCACCCGCAGTATTTTGCTTGCCTTACTTACACATTTTTAACTTCACCTGACCCACAACATTCTAGTTATCAACCAGTCGCACTTTATACCAACAATATGTGGGAGTCGCCAGCCGTTACCCGCGTGGTGGCTTATTCCACAACTTTTTGGTTACTAACCGATTTAGCGCGCCCCGAACGTCTATTTACTTTTTCTTCACACTCCATGCCATTTCGTGCGCTGGTAGATGTTGGTTTTTGGCAAAATGATATTGTGACTGAAGATTCTAGAATTTTTTTGCAATGTTTTGTACGTTACAATGGTAATTATCGCGTAACGCCGATTTATGTGCCAATTACAATGGATACAGTTTATTCTGGTTCTTTGTGGAATACCTTAAAAAATCAATACAAGCAACAACGACGTTGGGCTTATGGTGTGGAAAATTTTCCGTATATGGCTTGGCATTTTTGGCGGTCTCAAACTATTCCATTTGCTAAAAAATTTCGTTATG
>JBBTZY010000036.1:0-1089 GCA_038061115.1 Patescibacteria group bacterium
ATAATTAACAATTAAATTATAATTAAATTTTGATAACATAGTAAATGTATAGTTTGGGCGGAAGTCAGCTTAAGTGAAGTTATATTACTGAGCATATAATTTGATAATAAAGCAAAAAGATAAAAAAAGAAAGCATCCAGTAAACCTGAATGCTTTTACATAATTATTTTAACCCTTTAATTAAAAGGGTGACCTAACTTTTTTTCCACCCAAGGCGCAAATTGAAATATAGACCAGAGAGCGGTGAATATAGAAAAATAAGCCATCAACCTTGAAAGAATTATATAATATGGGACAATAAATATTTTCACACTATCAGTAGTAGTATTAGCCACACTTGGCAGTAATAACTTCCACATTGGCATTGTATATACCACTGACGCAGCTAAAAGAATAAAAAATAACCACCATATTGTAAAACCAAACGACAATTGCCGAGAAGTTGGGGGCAACCAACGCTTAAACGCCTTTAATAATATTCTTTGTGTTAAATAACCAAACACAAAGAAAGCGGCTAATAATATTGTAGTATCGCCGATCTTATCAGCTTGGGGAATATCAACCGGTAAAAGCAAAAATGCCACTACTCCTAATAAACCACCAACTAAGGTAAATAGTACAGCCAGTAATTTACGAACAATTTTTTTCATTATATTTTCCTTTTTTTAATTTTTATACTTACTTATTTTTTTTGAAATAATTTAATGAGTGACAAATGGATTAGCCTTTCCGGTAACATAAGCAACATGACAACCACCATAACAACACCCCATTGACTATCTGGTGGTATATTAAACCCCAAATAAATAAACTGGTTATCATCCACGGTTACAAATGGCATATCAACACCACAAAGTAACTCAATTGGTAAACAAAGCAATAATACTGCTAGTGCTATGCTTAAAAAAAATATTATTAACCAAAAAATTCTCATGACTTTCCTTTTTTATGTTTGTGAATACAGATTGTTAAAGAACATAATATAATAGCGTGTTTTGAAAGTTTTGTCAAGCGCGATGGAGACCCCAATGCCTAGCATTGGGGTTTGACGTCTATTTAGATTTCCTCGACTTGCTCGGCTATGTATTT
>JBBTZY010000037.1:0-1501 GCA_038061115.1 Patescibacteria group bacterium
TTGTGTATACATATTTCTATTTTAGCATAGGTGGAGGACTTTTGAAAGAGGTCTACTAAAAGCGTCAACTTTAAATCTTCGATACGGAAACGAATGACTAGTTTTTACATTTAAAATCTGTTCCGCACTTAGGCGTATATCACAACTAGTTACCCCTTTATCATGTGACATCCAGCGCTCACCTTTTTGGTCCGATCATTTCTAATTTTGGATTATAGAAAAAATTAAACGAGTGACTCTCAATCGGGAATCGAGAAATAATAGCTTGACTTAACCATTGATCATCTTCAAGATGCGATTTATCATAGATATCATTTGCAATATGTGACAACCCTAACGCATCGCCAATAACTTTCGACTGCACTACTTTGGCATCAGAATGACTTTCTTGAATGGTAATAATATCCGGATTTAATTTCTTTAAAATGATAACTATATCCGACAGGGCTTCATTAGAATAAGAAAGCACGTTCATTGGGTCGTCGCTTGGTTTACGCGTCTTCCCACCTCCAATATTCCACTGAACTGTTTTAAGTTTCATATAAGCTGATTATAATCCAAAATGATGCTTAACTTTTTCGGCTACGTCTGGCCCATGTTTTTTAACATACGCCTGATACACAGCTTGTTCCGCGCTAAGATCTTCTACAATTTTACCGTTAGCTAATCCTCCTGCAAAACCAAACTCAGCTGACTGTTTTCCTAAAATTTGAGCATTAAATTGGTTGCCAAAATCATAATGCCAAAATTCTGTGTAATAATTAGAAAAACCAACTTCACTCATAACATAATAAAGCACTCGCCTATTTTCCAACGCCGCTTGCTCATTTTTATCTAATCTTTTATTTTCAACCAACATTCTCTCATAAAAAAATGTTTCGCTATGGAAATAATCACCAAACATCTCATCAAATTTTGCGCCAAATTCAACCATTGCACCTTGAAGCCAATGATCTGAAGTAATATCTATTTTACTTTTATCAACCAAAATAACATCGGTTGAACCACCAGTACTGTGCGGTGGGGGCGACTCGCGCAATACCTCTAAATCAGTCGGCGCTTCTGATACCATTTTACGCGCCATTATCAAAATTTCCTCTTCATTTAAATTGAGATGTTTATTTTTCTCCCGTATAAAAGTTAGATAAGCATCAAATAGTTTTTTTTGAACATCAATTTGTCTGTAACCATCTACTATCACTAACTGAAGATTGTTTGTTTCAGGGTTTGAGTCAAGTATCTGCTGAGCTGTATCTAGCCTTGATTTTACCTCTGGCCTAACTTTAACTAATGGTGAACTTTGAATTTGACCTTCCACTGCTTGCGCTAATTCACCAAACCCTTTTAATTCTTCACTATTTTCATTGCCATACTTAACTGTTTTATAATAAGCCGGCCAAGCCATTACCTTATTTGGTAGTGGCCGATTAGGAATAACCTCAAGTTTTTTAGGTAAAGCTGTAACTATTTCAAGTATTGGAATATTTTTCCACTCTTTCCT
>JBBTZY010000038.1:0-1030 GCA_038061115.1 Patescibacteria group bacterium
AACCACTAGCGTCAACTCGTTGTGCATAAATATCCGAATTGCCATTGCGATTATCTTGCCAAACAATTATCGCGCCACCTGAGCCATCGCTCACCATATTGGGCTCTGACTGCCACTGGGGAACAGATGAAACAACTATACCGTTGTTTTGCCACAATGCATTACCGTTTACGTCGACTCGTTGTGCATAGATGTCATAATTATTACCATTGCGATCGTCTTGCCAAACAATTATTGCCCCACCTTCGCCGTCACTTACTATTTGTTGTCGCCACTGCGAATAAATTGTATCACATATCTTAACTCCAGCAGAATCCCATAATAATTCTCCTGTCAAATTTATTTTTTGCGCGTAAATATTATCACACTGACTACTACAAACATTTTCAACAACTATAACGCCACCAGCACCATCACTTACCATACTAATTCTAGAATTATTAATAGCTTTATTAAGAGTTAAAATGCCTTGACCCCATTGCACAATTCCATTGCTGTCGACGCGTTGAGAATAAATATCACTATACCCGCCGCCATTACGATAATCACGCCAGGCTATAATTGCCCCACCTGCGCCATCGCTAACCATACTTGGATGAGCCTGCTCATATACTAAATCAACATCAGCTATAATTATTCCCTTATTAAGCCACATTGCGTTACCGTTGGCTGAAAATTTTTGAGCGTATATTTTACAACCATCAGTATTATCACACCGCACCCAGGTAAAAATTACACTACCATCGTCATTGGTGATTGCCGCTGGCTTATATTGTCCGGCTGGCGCACCGGCAATAGCTTGCACGTTTTCATTGGGACATTGTGCAAAAACCAAAATCGAAGAACAAAGTAATGATACTACAAAAAATAATATGTTAAAGGTCGCTTTCATAACGATACCTTTCTTTATTAGTTTATATTTTTGTGAATTATATTTATTTTACCTACCTTCTTTTTAACTCCAAAATAATAATCTGTCAAGCGCGATGGAGACCCCAATGCCAAGCATTGGGGTTTGACGTCTATTTAG
>JBBTZY010000039.1:0-1696 GCA_038061115.1 Patescibacteria group bacterium
AGCTAATATTACCACTGCTTTTAAGTTATCCACCACACTATTTAGCGTAGAGCCTTGACGACTTGACAGGTTTTTGTATGTCTGCTAAATTATAACCACTGTTTCGCATTATTCTAGCGTTTTTTCCTTGTTTAAGCTCAACACTTTGGTTGAATTAATACAAGGCCACGTCATTTGACGACACGCCATGCGTTCTCACACTCGTGAATAAAATTATCATTAATTTATAACTCGTTCCCACGAAGAGGTTAGGGAAGGGGATTTTTTTATGTCGCAAGATTTTCGCTTACCACATATCATAAGAGAACGTAAACGTTTTACACCGCTTAAAGATGCGGTGGCTTTACCTGATTTAGTGGAAGTGCAGCGTACTTCTTATGATTGGTTTTTTAAAGAGGGCTTAAAAGAATTATTTGATGAAATTTCTCCGATTCGCGATTTTATCGGTCGCGACCTTGAATTGTATTTTTTGGATTACACTTTAGATGAGCCCAAGTTTGATGAAGTAACCGCGCGCGCTAAAAATACCAGTTTTGAAGCGGCGCTTCGCGTACGCGTGCGTTTAATCAACAAGCGCACTGGTGAAATTAAAGAACAACAAGTTTATTTTGGTGATTTTCCAGTGATGACACCACGTGGTACTTTTGTGGTAAATGGTATTGAGCGTGTAGTAGTTTCCCAGCTTATTCGTTCGGCCGGTGTATTTTTTACTTCGGAATTTTTACGTGGCAAGCGTTATTATGGCGCTAAAATTATTCCGAATCGCGGGGCTTGGCTTGAATTTGAAACCGATTTAAATAATGTATTGTGGGTAAAAATTGATCGCAAGCGTAAAGTAGCGGCTACCTCGCTTTTACGCGCTTTTGGCTATGGTTCAAATTCACAAGTTGAGGAATTGTTTAATAGTGTAGATACCCACGCTGAAAATCATTATATAAAATCGACTTTAGGTAAAGATTTGGCGCACGATGAAGCGGAAGGTTTGATTGAAGTTTATAAGCGTATTCGCCCGGGTGACCTCGCCACAGTCGATAATGCCAAACAACTTATTCACAACATGTTTTTCAATTTTTCCCGCTATGATTTCGGACGCGTTGGTCGTTATAAATTAAATCAACGTTTCCGTTTTGATGTACCGAATAATAAAGAAACGAGAATTCTCCGGCCACAAGATTTGGCCATGATTATTCACGAAATTATTCGGCTTAATAATACTCAAGATGAACCCGATGATATTGATCACTTAGGTAATCGTCGCGTGCGTGCGGTGGGGGAATTAGTTCAGAATAAATTCCGAGTAGGATTAGCGCGTTTAGAGAGAATTATTAAAGATCGCATGTCCACTTTGGATATAAATACTTTAACACCTAACCAATTGATTAACGCGCGGCCGATTATTGGGGCGATTAAAGAATTCTTTATGAGTTCCCAGTTGTCACAGTTCATGGATCAAACAAATCCTTTGGCTGAGCTGGAACATAAGCGTAGATTAAGTGCGATGGGTCCGGGTGGGTTATCTCGTGAACGCGCTGGTTTTGATGTCCGTGACGTGCACCGTACTCACTATGGTCGTATTTGTCCGATTGCCACGCCTGAAGGTCCGAATATTGGTTTGGTTGGTCACCTTGCTTCGTATGCCCGTATTAATACCTATGGTTTTATTGAAACCCCTTTTTGTAAAGTAACTCATGATGTA
>JBBTZY010000040.1:0-5484 GCA_038061115.1 Patescibacteria group bacterium
GAAGTCCAGTACTGTGCCCGATGGCTCTAGTACTGGGCGAAGTTGTATTACTGGGCATATTATTTAATATTAAAAACGCATATCAAACCAATTTAATTTATACTCTTTAGTAATTAAAGTGCGCTCACCTTCGGCTGAGGTTTTACATTTGGTTAAGCCCAGTAATTTTATAGCTTCATTAATATGTTTAGCGCTACGTCCTTCAATTTCTAAATAAGGTGGTATTTTAGGATATTTGTCTAAATCAAATTGCCAATCTTGTAACTTCCAAGAGGTACGATCCTTTTCTTGATAAGCATATTTTTTTAAACCAATTGCTAAAAATAAATCAGCCGCTGAATCGTGATTGGAAATTGGTAAATTAATTTCTCGGTGTTTGCGACTAAGGCCAACGGTTACGGGGCGACTTTTCCATGTTATTTCGCCTGATTTATTATTAGTGGTACGAATTCTTAAAAACCACGGATGTTTATTTGGATTAGTTAAATGCGGTAAGCTAAACCACTTGACTTTCAAGCGACCTTTAAATATTTTTTTAGCCCCCAATTTTTTTAATTTAGCTTCGATTTGACGGGGATTAATATTAAGAATTTTTATTTCAATTTCGTTCATACCCAGTATATCAACTTCGCTACGCCAAAATAAAGCGTAGGTAAGTTTGGTAGTTAATAATTAGATTATGATTTTGAGAAGATAACATAGTTAAGTTATAATTTGGCGATAGCCCAGTACTAAAAGCTTCGGCTTTAGTACTGGGTAAACTTAAGCGAACCCAGATACTAAGAGTTTAATTTAAATTTGTTAATAAGATTAAAATTAGTAAAAACAATAAGATTAGGTGAGGTGAAGTCCAGTACTGTGCCCGATGGCTCTAGTACTGGGCGAAGTTGTATTACTGGGGTAGATTATTTCATCCCCGGAATATTAAAACCGCCATCTTTGCGAATTTTCTCAGCCATAAGTTTTTGCACCTTTTTGTTGGCATCGTTGACTGCTTCTTTGATGGCTGATTCAAGCTCTGATTTTTTACTTACCACTAGCATTTCTGGATCAATATCTACACTTTCTACTTCTTGATTACCACTCATTTTTACTTTCACTTTATTCCAAGCGGCGGTAGTTTCAACGTGTTCATCGGCCAACAGGCCTTGTAGTTTCTTGGCTTGATCACGTAGATCTTTTATTTCTTTAAGTTTAGAGAACATGGACATAATTGATTAGGTAGGGGTTAATATTAAATAATGTTTGTTATCTTGATAAGATTGGGAGATTGGTTAAGTGATTTATAAAAATTCTAAATCCTAAGCACTAAATCCTAAATAAATCCAAAATGTTTAAATCCCAAGTTCAAATTTCCAAGTTCCAACCTGCCCGCCGCTAGCCCAACTTAGTTGCAGTATTTATAATAGTTTTATTAAGTACAACAATCATCGTACATTAACTTATGGAAACAGCGCAGGCCTGGCGGGTAAATTTTCAATGTTTTAATTTTTTAAAATGTTTATTTGAACTTTGCCCGCTCGCCGGCGAGGCGGGAACTTGGTCATTGGAACTTTCAAGATTTATTCCGCTGGTGGTGGAATGTTGGCGCCTCGTTCCAAATTTTTAAATGATACACGATTTTCATCAAAGAATAATCGTACCAAGCCAGTCGGACCATTGCGGTGTTTGGCAATATGAATTTCCGCCAAATGCTTTTCTTCACTCGGAATATCATCAGGATGATAATTTTTATCAGCTGATTTCCGATAAATAAATAATACCACATCAGCATCTTGTTCAATAGAACCAGATTCCCTGAGGTGTGCCAGTTTAGGAATAGCTGGTTTGCTCATTTCTACTGCGCGTGAAAGCTGGGAAAGGGCGAGGACTGGTACATTTAATTCACGTGCCAATGCTTTAAGACCACGAGTGATTTCTGCAATTTCCTGCACTCGATTTTCAGTGTTTCTTCCTTCCATAAGCTGTAAATAGTCAACCATAATAAGACCCAAGCCGTGCTCACTTTGCAGGCGGCGCGCTTTTGTACGAATTTCCATAACATTGGCGGTAGCCGAGTCATCAATAAAAATTTGTGCTTCAGAAAGTGTACCCATGGCATGACCAATACGCGGAAAATCATCTTCACGTTCCGAAAGTTTACCGGTGCGCATACGCCATAAATCTACACCAGCTTCCGCGCAAAGCAATCTATCCACTAATTGTTCTTTGGACATTTCCAGTGAAAAAATACCAACCGGCACTTTTTGATTAACTGCTACGTTTCTAGCAATATCAAGGGCCAGTGAAGTTTTACCTACGCTGGGGCGAGCCGCCAAAATAACCAAATCGGATTTTTGAAGACCAGCTAATAAATTATCTAAATCTTTGTAGCCAGTCGGCAGGCCACGAATTTTTCCGCCTTCGCGGTGCAATTCATCTATTCTGTCAAAAGCATCATTTAAAACTGATTTAATTGGAATGAAATTTTGCTTGTAATATTTTTGTGACACGGCGTATAATTCTTTTTCCGCACTATCCATAATATTTTCCACATCTTCGCCTTCTTGATAACCAAGTGCGGTGATTTCAGAAGCAGCGCGGAGTAGTTTACGCAAAGTACTTTTACGTTGAACAATTTTAGCATAGCTTACTACGTGACTGGCGGTTGGCACTGCATTGGTGAGTTCGGTTAAATAAGTGTGCCCACCAGTTTTTTCAAAGCGGCCTTGCTCTTGTAGGTGGCTCGCGACCGATAAAATATCAATTGGTGTGCGCGCTTCATAAAGCGCCAGCATACTTTCAAAAATATAGCCGTGACTATCTAAATAAAAATCATCCGGATGAATTAAATCGGCAATTTTAATCACCGCGTCTTTATCAATTAAAAGCGCGCCTAAAGTTGACTTTTCCGCCTCAATATTTTGGGGTGGTAATTTGTCTAAAGTTTGGTTACCCGATGGTTGATTCATACCCAGAATATCAACTTCGCTCCGCCTAAATAAAGCGGACAAAAGTAGAATAGTTAATTATTAGATGATTACTTAAATCAGATAACATAATGAGAGAATTAATTAGGCGGAAGTTAGCTTAAGCGAAGTTGTATTGCTGGGCATAGTATGTTTATAGTAACGCGCCTAAAGGTATTTCGCAAGTCAGTTGAATACACAATTTGTTCACAGGATTTGTCAACAGGTTGATATAAGTATAGGATTAAATTATGCTTAAAATATACATTATCTTTAAATAAATAACTTATGATTTTAGAGAATAAGGTAATTGTAATAACTGGCGGAAGTCAAGGGTTTGGCAAGGCACTAGCCCAAGCGTTTAAACGTGAAAAAGCTGAGGTTGTTATTTCAAGTCACGATAAGGAAAATTTAGAATCAACCGCTAAGGAATTATTGGTTGATTATTTTGTTGCAGATGTAACTTCGCATGAAGATGTTAAAAAACTTGGTGAATATGTTATTACTAAGTATGACAAAATAGATTTTTGGATTAACAACGCTGGAATCCAAATCGCTCCCAGTTTAGTAGAAGATGTTGATATAAAAAAATTGCATTATCTTTTTGAGGTAAATTTTTTTGGTTATTTTTATGGTTGTCAAATTGCGCTTTTACAAATGAAAAAACAAAATAGCGGCGCAATAATAAATGTTAATTCTACGGCTGGACTTGACGGTAAATCAGAAATATCTGGGTATACTTCGTCAAAGTTTGCAATTAAAGGATTAACTGAATCAATCCGTAAAGAAGTAAAAGATTTTAAGATAGATGTGTATGGAATATTTCCTGGTGGAATGCAAACTGATATTTATAAAGAAAAATATCCAGATGACTTAAAAGATTATATGACAGTAGATACAGTGGTAGAAAAAGTTATAACTAATTTAAAATCTGATAGTCCAGAAGTTGATTTAATAATTAAAAGGCCTGCGAAATAAATTTGTAAAAACATTATGACTGACTTTGTAATTTTTGATGTAGAGACCACTGGTTTAAAACCAGAAGATGGTCATGCTATTGTGGAGCTCGCGGCTCAGCGGGTACGCGGTAGGGAGGTAATAGAAAGTTTTGATACAATTGTGAATCCGGGGCGCTCGGTGGAGGCGGGTGCGGCGGCGGTGCATGGCATCTCCAACGAAATAATAAAAAAAGAAGGTAAATCACTAATTGAAGTAATACCGTCGTTTGTTTTATTTAGTGAGGGTGCGACTTTAGTAGCCCATAATATTAAATTTGATTTAGGTTTTATTAATAAACATTTGCGTGATTTAGGTTTACCACTTTTGAACAATCCTTTGCTTGATACGTTGGAGTTGGCGCGGCAAAAAGTTAATATCGCGAGCTACGCGCTGGGGTATTTAGCCAAACATTTCAACATTCCACAATCCACGGCGCATCGGGCGCTGGCGGACGTTGAAACCGCGCGGGAATTGCTATTTAAGTTGTTGGACTTGAAATAATTAGGAAAATAGTTTAAAATCATTTATTGTTAGGTAGTATCTTATTTATTACTTAATTATTGGTTGTTTTGGGAACGTAGCTTCCGCCTTCGTTGTAACTACGGCGGACAGGAAGTAGGTCTAAATTTTAAAACAAATATCTAGGTTATATTTACATAAGTGCTTGTTCTGGGAACGTAGCTCAGTCGGTAGAGCAGCGGCCTTTTAAGCCGTTTGTCGTGGGTTCGATCCCCACCGTTCCCACCATGTTATTGACAGAGATGTTGAGTTTATTAATGTTTTGAGGTAGCTTAAAGTCGTACTAGTTAGTTATTGGTTTAAAGTTCTAATAATAAAAGTATTAAAAAATAATTTCATAAATATAACATAGTACAAAGGTATAGTCATGACAGAAATATTTGATGCTATATATAAAAATGCATCTACCATCATTCCTACTTTAATGGTTGTTGTTGGCGCAATTTTTGTGTTCAGTTTGGTAAAATTTTTTGAACCATTGGGTGGTTGGGGTGATAAGAAAAAGAAAAAAAATTGTTAATGGATTATTCCATTAAGGTTTCACTGTAATAGTTCCGGCAAAAAATGTCGGGACTTTTTATTAACATAATTTTATGTTAATAAAAATTAATTATGATAATATTGAAAAATCTTATATAATGTAATTGTAAAGGATAAGCTATGTTACTTATTTAAAGTATGCGTGATAATTCATCAAAAACAATTCGTAAGGTAACGCGCTATCGTACGCCGTCGTCTTTTAAAGTCCGGCAGGCGGAAGGCGTGAAACGCTTTAAATCCATTCCATTTCATCCACCGGGTAGGGGAAGGAAGACGAATATTGGTAGAGCATAGTTTTTAATTTCAAATAATCTTTAGAATTTCCAATGATCAATTTACAACCCGTAAAGGTCTCGTGGAGACCCACGCGTCTCTTTACGAGATTTCCAATAAATTTTCAATGACTCAATGCTTCAAACAAGTTAATTGAAAAATTGATAATTGATTCATTTATTGTCGTGCCTACGGCAGATCTCCC
>JBBTZY010000041.1:0-12255 GCA_038061115.1 Patescibacteria group bacterium
TTAATTTCGTTATCAGAAGTATAAAATTCCCAAGCAAACTTCCGAAGAAGTTTGCAAGGGAAAGAGGTGTTAAGAGACTATAAACCCACACAAACACCCGTGAGGGTGCTTGCGCGGGAAAAAGAGGTGATTATGAATGTTAAGCTTAATTATCTCATTTTCATACTGCTTTTTCTGAAAATAAGCTCATTTTAGCCTCATTTCAATAAAAAAAGGTTTTATGATGTGATTTCCCCCAAACAAACCTACAAAAACGCACATTTGTGCCTTTTTTGTTTCTACTCTCTAGTGGGGATGGTACTATATAAATCTTTCGTTTTGTGAGCACTCCTGAGTAGTGTTTGTAATTTTGAATGTCTTATTCTTGTGAGTTATCTATTAATTTACTCGTCTGCGCCGTCGTGGCGTGCGGCGAGCCGAGGGTGGGCTCCTTCGGAGTGGCGAGCAGGATATTTTGCTATGCAAAATGTCCGTCGCACCGCCACAGACGGCGCAGGTGCCTCAACACAGCTGGTGTGCAATATAATCCCTTAAAATTCTCACCATTAAAACCAATTAGTAATACTTGCTGTTGAAATAATCCGCTCGGCGTGCCAGTGCGCGATAAAGCCACTACTTGATTATTCGGCGCCCACTCTACATCTACTTTATCGGCATTTTCGCCCATTGGTTCAATGCCAGTGAGGCCTGCGCCATCGTTATTAATTGTTACCAACCAGCGATCGGCCGGATTATCATCTAAAAATTTTCCGGCAATTTTAGAACTATCTGGTGACCAAGAAAATTCCGTCATCTCGCGGGGCAAGGTTACTTGTTTTTTATTTACAAAATCATAAATAACATTGGCGCCGTCAGGAAATTCCAAAATAGTTTGATTACCTTGTGGCGACCAAGTAATATGTTCTACTCCACAATAAGAATTATTAGCCAGTGGTTTATGCGTGCCGCCGGCTGTAATTTCATAAAATTTACAATCATTGGGATTGTAATAACGCACGCCCCCACTACCTAAATCTGGCGCTTGAACTGAATTAGGTGTTAAAGCGGGCGCCGAAGTATCGCCCCCAATGGCAATTAACGATGGTTCTAAATTCAATTCGTCAGTTGGTTGATTAACACCCCCTTCGTCACCCGGTAAATTCTGATCACCATCTGGAGGGAAATTAATTGGCGTATTGTTAATACCATCGTTTCGACCGCCAGTGTTGGTTGGTAACCGCCCATCTGATACATCATTATTTCCACTCGGTAAATTTACATCACCAACCGGTGGTTTCATTGCTAAATAAAAAATCCACGACAAAATAATAACGGTTAAAACAATTAACCCAATGATTATCAATTTCCGCCGGCTAAAGTTCTCTAACATAAATTTGATTAAATCCGAAATCCGAATATCGAAATCCTAAATAAATCTCAAATAATTAAAATTGCTTTTTTGTATAAAAATTATTTTTTATCAAAATTTTCTTATTTACACCCAAAAAGACACTCCAAAAATTTTGACTAATCGGGTCTAAATCTCGACTCTTAATAAACGCTCTCTTTATTTGAGCCCTAGTATAAAAATCATTTATAATTTTCCAATCCTTTAAATCACCAAACTGCAATACACGTTTAATAATAAAATCACGGTGTTTAATTTTACGAATAGACGACAAATTAGTATCCCAAAATAGTAAACTAGAAAACTTGGAGGATATATATGACTTCTTCATAATTTAATTATAGCATATTTTAGCTCTTAGCGCTAGTAGATAATAAAAACTTCCTCCCCTCAATAGGGGAGGCGAGATGGGGTAATAAACACTTTCATAAATATTTCACAAATTTTTAATGATGGCAAAAAGTGCCGATCAGCACAAAACGCCGCAGTGAATTATAATAAACACAACTTAATCACACGGACTGAAATGATGCGATCGCATCATTTCTGTCCGTGCGTATATTTGAACTTAAACTACTGAAAATAAATTACAACGGACAAAACAAAAAACCGAGCACAAATGCGCTCGGTTTTGAGTGGATAATCAATTAACGGTTCACACAAGCATATTCACGTTTAATATCAAATGATACTCCTGCAGCACTATCAAGTGACACTATCTTACAATTTAATTCCGGACACCAATTATATGTACAGGCCGCAAATAGATCACCTGTTGTCACTTGATATAATATATCATTCCATGGTGAATAATAATTAAAATCACTACATGTTTTAAGAGTACCATCGTCTTTTAAACATCTATCATGTTGTGTTAATTTTGGATACCAATTACACCTACTGTTTAACCTATCAAAAAAGGACGTGATTGGAATATTAGATGAAATTTCATGCACCCAAACACAATCAGCTGTAGCATCACTATATCTATTACACACACTATTTAAAGGACCATACGACACATCTCCACTCCAAGACCAATCACTTGTAGAAACACCATGTAATTCTTCTATATTTGAATTGGTAATAGATTTACATGCTTCATTTTTATACAAACACTTATAATCTACTAATTTTCCATTAGAATCAACTTCTTTACTTGTTCCAATTTTATAACAACCCTTTCCACCATCACACGACTGCCCTATACAAGCACTACCACCGACCTCCGCCTTTGTACCACATTCATAATGCTTATTAATATCTAATGGATCTGGATCAGGACACCAATTACCAAGTGTATCTGGTTTAACTTTATCTATATTAACACCAGTATTTTTAATTAAAGCCGGATTTATTAAGTTAAGTAAAGTATAAGAAATTAAAGCGAGCACTAAACCAATTATCGCTCCAAAAATGGCTTCATTGGAATCACTAATTCTTTCGGCATTACCTGCCGCAATAATTCTTTTGAATCCGCCCCACATTACCATTACTACTGCCGCAACTGCGAGCATACCAATAAAAAATTTAGCGAATTTTTGAATATAACCTGGAAAACCACCTTTAATTGCGGGGCGACATTTACCATTGTCTGTACATTGATTATCGTCAACACATGTTTTATTTGAATCATTAGAACAAATTTTATCTGTTACACCTGGGATAGCTATTTGCAAGGCAATATCAGGCACTTTTACAAAACAACGGGCTGTTTTAACTTGACCAACTTCTTTACAATCGGGAGAAAAAAGTCCTTCTTCGTCAAATTGTCCACCAGTTTTTTCACAAGCATCTTTTGCCCAACAATTATTTACTGGGGATTTAATATCTGTAGTTGCATCTTTACATTGATTATCTAAGTACTCTGTACATTTTACTTTAATTAGATAACTTCCTGAAACCGCCTGTACACCCCTTGTTTGACTATAAGTAATAACTTCTTTTTCCTCTTGATACCCAAAATTACCCGGAGCACAGCCAGAAACATCAGCTTTACATTCTTGTCCATCGGGAAACAATAAAACATCAACACTTGTGTCACCTGTATATTTAACACATCGACAAGAATTAGCCCAAGTGGTACTCACAATTAAAAAATTTGATAATACAAAAACTACACCAAAAATAATGGGCATTAGAATTTTAAATTTTTTGCTGAATTTTAGCATACCCAGTATATCAACTTCGCTACGCCAAAATAAAGCGTAGGTTAGTTTGGTACTTAATGATTAGATAATAATTTTGAGAGGATAACATAGTTAAATTATAATTTGGCGAAAGCTTAAGCGAAGTTGTATTTCTGGGCATAATTTATTTGTTACCCCGCCTAACCTCCCCTGTCATGGGAGGAGATTACTTCCCCACAAAAATACTCCACGCTACTTCACCTATTTCCCCAGCCAAAGCTAGGCCAAGCGTAGTTATACATTCTGCATTATTTTCATAGCACCAATAAATTAAGAATACCATACCAAATAGTACCAGTCCAAGCACAATCGCTATACAATTGCACCAAATAATCACCATTTTTTTCCACTGGGGAATTTTGTAAACGCTAGTAAATTTATCAGCTAGAAGTTCACCGTTACCAACCAATAAAAAAGTGCCTATGGAAAAACCATCTAACCCACCAGTAAACATAGAAACAAAAAGCGACACGCCTTTTACGACATCAAGAGCGAATTGGATTTTTTTAATTTTACCTTGTATAGAACTATCGCCACTTGACGGCAAACTCGTAATAGCTGATGACGCGCGTTTGGCGGCGCGCGCACGAGCTAAGGTGCTGGCAAATTTAGCAACAAGAGGGAGAGGCATTTTAATAAATCCAAAATCTAAAATTCAAATGACAAATCAATGTCAAATAATTTAATGACTAAATGATAAATTTTTGGATTTTGGATTTGATTTGACATTTGGATTTTGATATTTGAAATTGATTACTTCTCCCACCCCACCGCATCTACCACCCAACTATTATTAACTTTTGTGAGCACTACTCGCAACTTCTGATAAGAAATTTTTGACTCACCGCCACGTGTAAGAGTTTCTTCGCGCTGGGTAGTAACCATAACCAAAGCCGCGGCCGGATTGCTACTTGATACTTCAGCCACTACCGCGCGGGTGGTTACGGCATAAAAACTAGCGGCGGCTGGTTTATTTTTCTTAAGTAGTTCTGGTAGTCGCAAGGCCAATGAAGCTGTAACTAGGAGGCGCAAATTATCTAATTGGCTATTTAAATTATCGGTTGAAAGTGTGCCAAATTTTTCGGCAAAATTCATGGCCGCAGTTTTAGCACTGGAATTTTCCGCTTGATTTTCGCTAACCGGCTCATTCGCGCTTGAATTATCTAAAATAGGATTGTTGTTTATAGCGTCATTAGGCGTAGTGGGTTGATTTTTGAAAGTTAATTGATTGGAATCAGAATTAAAATAATACCAAGCAATGACACCTAGAATTATTACTAAAACCACAATTGATATTTTGATTAAAAGTTGGCGAGTAAGCATAATATTAATTTCTAATTTCTAAGCTCTAATTTCTAAAAATGACTAATACCTAATAACTAAACTATTTTTTATTGTTTAATTTTTTTACAATGGCGTTAAATATCAAATGTAATTCTTTAACCTCAGTCCAAAGTTTACGAGTCTCATTAATTTGGTCAGGACAAGCTGTAGCAACCATTCTTAACCAATGTTTAGTTTCACGGGCTTCTTTTTTGGCAATACTTATTTTATGAATAAAATCTTTATGTGATTCAGCATCATCGGCTTCACTATAATTGGCACCGATACTTGTACCAGAACGAACTAATTGACCTACTAAGGGGGTGGTTATATAATTTTTTGGTAATTTATTAACAAATTTTATAATTTCTTCTCCTAATTTTGCGGTTCTTTCTTCTAGATCAAAAACCTTAGTCATTGGGATTTTTTAGAAATTAGAAATTAGTTATTAGAAATTATGGATAAATATTATTTTGATTAAACTCTTACTACTACTTTAATCTTCTAAGTGCCACTACTCGATGCCTCGGCCTCCGCGAACTCCCTTTTCGCCTGCTCAATCTCCAACAATTGTCTTGGATCTGAAGTAATTAACTGATCTTCAGTATAACTAGCCACCACTTTTATCGCCGCGTGCTTTGGTCCGGCAAAGAAAATACCCTCGCCTACTCCGCATTCAAGAAGTAAATACTTTTCACCTTCAGTAAGTAAGAAGGTTTTAACTACCCTATCAATCGCGGCTGGTGATTGTTTAAGTAATAATTGTAAAGATGAGTTGGTGACAATCGCTTGACCATAAGGCGAAGTTAAAAAGTCATTCACATCTTGAGTAATTGTAGTCACGCCTAAATAATATTTACGGCAACGTTTCACCAGCGCGAAAATAAATTTAGCACTATCTTCGTGTTGCATTAACCACCACGCTTCATCAATTACTAAAATACGTTTTTTCATTTCGCTCCGCACCACACTCCAAATATAATTTACAATCGTGTAAATCGCCATCGGGCGTAGTTCATCTTCTAAATCACGCACTGAAAATACTACCAACTGATTTTTTACATCCACTGTAGTTGGTGAATTTAAAAGCCCAGCAAAAGTACCTTCTGTATATTTTTTGAGGCGCAAAACTAAATCATCACCGCCTTGCATACCACTAAGCACTTGTTCAAAATCAGCCATCGTGGGTGGTTCAGTTTTACTTAAATCAGCTTGCGGTGTAATATCTTTTTTAGCATAAGTTTCAATTAAAGCGCGATCCAAAATAGAATCTTCTTGATGGGTAATATCACCCAGCATTAATTTGAGCAAACCTTTGAGAGTAATTACCGCTGAACGAATAATATCACCCGGTTTATCATCACCTCCCACCGCCCGCGGTAAATCAAATGGATTAATTTTAGCTTCGGAATTCAAAGAAATATTCACATACGCACCGCCGACCGCTTCGCATAAATGTTTGTATTCCATTTCGGGGTCAATGATAATAACATCAATACCCATCATTAAGCTTCTGAGAACTTCTAATTTTATAGCATAACTTTTCCCGGCACCCGAGGTTGCAAAAACCACGGAATTAGCATTTTGTAAACTAAATCTATCAAACAAAATCAAGGAATTATTATGGCGATTGATGCCATATAAAATACCATCATCGGAAGTCAGATCTGAAGAAATAAATGGGAATGATGATGCCACCGGCGAACTATTCATATTATAAGTAATATAAAGCTCGTCGTTGCCTTGTGGAATGGTGGAATTAAAGCCCTGCTCCGATTGCCAAAGTGCCCGCCGTGAATAAACCAGTTTTGAACCCAAAATTGACTCAACTTCTTCAGTTAATTTATTTAAGGATTTTTCATCGGTGGAATACAAACTAATGTACAGCGCATATTGAAAAAATCTTTCGGTACCTTGGGTTAAAGAATCACGTAGTTGTTCAATATCTTGGAGCGCGGTTTCCATTACCGGGTCGCGTGGCGCACCTTTTTCATGATCCGATGATAATTGTGCTTGAAGTGCTCCAACTTTATTGCGTAACTGTTTTAAAATAATTTGCGACGGTACCTGATAAAAGAACATACTAATATCAAGTGTGGCATTTAAATTAATTACTGGCGCGAACCAACCCACAGAAATGTAGCGTGGATATGTCATCACAAATAAAGTGCGCACCCAAGCACCGTTTAGCTCCAAATGATCAGGTGTAATATGAAACGAAGCTGGCGCAATAATATCACGCACTCGTACTGTGCCTTGGCGTAAGATTTTTTCCGCTTCTAAAAGCTCACGATCAGACATTTTAGCGCTCGAAAACACACTCGCTGGGGGAGTCGAAGGTTTTACTTTATTTAATTGTTGGGGAGAAAAAGCCATAAACATTAGAACACTTAAACACTAGAACATTATAACAATAAAACATTTAAACATTATTTGTATTTTTCTAAATTTTTTAATGATTGCCAGAGCATGGCACTAATTTCATCAGCTAATCCACTTAGCACTTTATGATCTTCAGTTGATAAATAATTTTCATTTAAAGATAATTCTAATAGATATCTACTTTCTTGTAATGAGCCGTACGCCATTTCCCAAAAATGATAGCAAGTTGGTATTCGACGTCTCGCATAGCCCTCTATATAATTTAGTACCACTGAAAGGGCTGACCTTCTTAGTTGTGAAATTACTCCATATAATTCGTCACGGGGGTAACTCTTAGTTACATGGTAAACTAATTTTACATACTCATCCATTTTCTTTTTTAATTGTTCCCTGAATTCCTGGCTCATGTTCTAGTGTTCTAGTGATCTAATGTTCTAATGTTATTAACTACTCTCCACCTGCAACTTACCAACCTCCGCCAACTTCTGTGAGTGCGTTAAATCTGGATTATAAGTCGTATAATAAAGCTCAATCAATCCTTGCGTATCTAGCCGCGCGGTGGTTATACCAACTGAAGATAAGCCCGATGACACATAACCAACCCTTTGCTCCAAACTTTCGGCAAAATGCTCAAAATCAGCGCGTGATAATTTTACCGTGCCCGCGGCCGAAAGAATTGACATTAATCTTTGCATAAATTTGCGTCTCTTATCCTCACCCGGATAATACGGCACTACCATAAAAAATCGTTTAGACATAATATCGCCGAGCGATAAAAGCTCTTTAATATAAGCCATATAATCGTTCATTTGTACGCGTAATAATTCATTGGTTTGTTGACGCACTAAACCATCTAACTTTTCCAAATAACCATCAATATTAAGTTTGCGTGATTGAATAACAATTTGCACTGGAAAATCAGTGGAATTTAAAAATCCCACATAGGCCTGAATGGTAGCGGCTTGTTCATCTTCGCTTTTTAAAGCAAAATTCACCGAGGAGCAAAGTAGCACCGCGCGCAAACTACCATCTTTCATCACCACGCAATTTTCTTTAATCTCGGTGATAGCGAGTGTATCGGTGGTGGAAGGCAGTGTATTTTTATTTGGCTTATCTTTTGACATGATAAAATATAAACTCAAAAATAAGTTCCAATATCCAAGTTCAAAGTTCAAATAAATATTTAAAAGTTTTAAAATATTGAAACTTTATTGGGATTTGGGGCTTGGATCTTGGGATTTAAATGATTTAGAATTTGATTTTAATTTGTATTTTAAATTTTCTTCTCTATATCTTCCTCCACCTTGTAAGCTCCCCCCGTATCCACTTCTAAACTTAACTGTTGTAATCGCGATTTTGAAACTGGTGGATGCGCCGCGGTTTGTGCTACTCCACGACTTACTATCACTGGCGCGTGAATGGCAGCTTGTAATTCCGCATCAGTCACCTCTTTACGCCACACTCGTGTTTTTGGTCGCACCAAGGTCTGCATTAAGTTTAGCAGGAAGTAATGAAAAGGCATACCATTTACTTTCAAAAAAGCAAAAGCGGAAATTATAACTGCGGAAATTATTCCCTCTAACAAAAATAAAGTAAAATCAGCTGTTTTATATTCTAAGAAAATTAAAAGTCCGCCCACTGTAATTATAACAAATTGACGAGTAGTAATCGGCCCGATTATTTTATCCTCGGTGTCAATAAATTGTGGAACGGTGAATTGGTGCATAAATTTTATTTATAAAATTTATCAATTTCTAATTTCTAAACTCTAAATTCTAAAAATATCTAATACCTAATAATAATTAAATCCCCAAGACCCAAATCCCAATTCCCAAGATTTTATTTGATTCGTTTTTGGATCTTAGTGATAATGGTGCTAAAAATCTTACTTAACTCAATGACTTCTTGCCAGAATATCCTGGCTTCTAGTTTGGCCTCTGGAACCGCTACGACGATTATTTGTAACCAGTGTTTTAATTCTTTTAGTTCCTTTTGACAAATCCTTAGCTTGTGGATTAAATCACGATCTGATTCTGATTCATCAGCTTCACAATAATTGGCTCCGACTGAAGTAGCGGCTCTGATAAATTGACTAATGAGTGGATTAGTAATTACATTACGTGGCAAGTTATTGGCTAGTTTAATTGATTTTTTACCTAGTTCAGTGGTTCTTATTCCCAAATCATTTTTATAATTAGACATATTGTGTTTTAAATAACTATTGGGGATTGGGTCTTGGGATTTGGGGATTAAAAGCGGATGCGACTATTAAAATCCGCCAACTCATTAAATTCATCTTCTGTCAGCGCTTCTTCCCCTCGCGCTTGTTGCACGGCAATCACTTGCGCGACTGATAACCCTGTGATAATACTTTCCCGACCTAAATCCAAATATTTTTTATAAACTGCCGATGCTTGCCATGCTCGCACCGCTTCTAATTTTTTAGCAATAGAATGTTCACTCAAAAGTTCAAATTTAGCTTTTAATTTTTCCAGCGCTTCTTTGGTCTGGGGAGCTAAACGACGTAAATCAATTAATGACAAACTTCTAAGTTCATCCAAAGGCCCCATTACTCTTGGTGGGGCTTTTACATCCGCCACCTTCGGCCGCAAATCACCCATCGGCTGTGTTAAATGCGCAAATTCACCTGTCCGCACGTTGTCATTGCGAGGGAGCGAAGCGGACGAAGCAATCTCTCGTTGCTCCTGTTTAGATGTGAGATTGCCACGCCCCTCCTCGCTTGACTCGGAGTGGCTCGCAATGACACCTTGTTTGTCATTCCCGCGCAGGCGGGAATCCACAACTTTCGAATTTATTATTTCCGGTTTCACTTCATCTTGCTTTTCCAACTCTTCAACTGATTGTACTTTTTTTGCCACCTCTTCAACTGGTGGGGCAATCTTCGATATTTCCCCCAACATTTCCTCTCGCCACTTTTTCATTCCATCTTCACTAATCGCCGAATTTTGTTGACTTGCCCCGTGATCGTCATCAGACGATTTTACGGGGACGCTACCTACTTTGTCATCACTACCCAACTTGTCATTCCCGCGAAGGCGGGAATCCACGTCCGTTGATGTTTTTCTGGATTCCGGCTCCTTGGCCGGAATGACGTCTTTTTTAATTCCAGCTTCTAAATTCGAGCTTCTAGATTCTAAACTAACATTCACATTCTCAATCTTAATATTCGTCGTATTTAATTTAACGTCATTGGGTCTTGGGTCTTGGGTCTTGGGAATTATTGTTTTATCATTGGAACTTGGAAATTTATTGGAAATTGGAACTTGGTCATTGGAAATTTTCACCCCTGCTTCTAACTCCAACGGTTCTCCCGTCACCGGCAACATATGTCCAACTTGATACGACTCCGCCACAATCAACTTATCCAACTCCGACATTGGTTTCTTTGTTTTACTCACTAACCCGTCATTGCGAGGAGGGAGCGAAGCGGACGACGAAGCAATCTCTCGTTGTTTTTCTTTAAACGTGAGATTGCCACGCTCGTCTCGAGACTCGCTCGCAATGACACCGCTTTTTTTGGGCCTTGGATCTTGGGTCTTGGGGATTAAATTCTCAAACTTCTTTTTTTCTTCCTCTACAATCTTAATTACGGCTTCACATTTATCCGTCGGCAAACCCAACCCGCCCAACTCCACCGGTTTAAGTAAAGTTTCCCGCACCTCAACAATACTCCGCACGTTTTTGAAGCGCGACACAAATAAATTCACAAACTTCCGTTTATTCCCCTCTTCCTTAAAACTAAAATTATGCTGTTGTATAACCTCTTCGGCTAACCCTCTTAATTTACTTTCTAAATTATCCGCCATTTGCCATTTGCCATTTGCCATTTGCTCGCGAAATTTGTCAATTTCGCGCTCGTCTTTTTCATCAAACAAAAAGGCTGGCGCAACAGTTTTAAGGGCCGCTGGTGACTGAGATAAAACCACACTAGGTTTATTCTCAATAATCGGCGCAACAACCTTATTATTAATCGGTTTATCATCAATAATATTTTCTTTAATATTTTTAATATTTTTTGATGGGCGCAATAATCCTTGTTCTAATAATATAGATTCCGGTATAGCCCTACCAAAACGCAAGTAATCATATAATTTCACTATTTCCAATAACCGTTGTTTGTGTTGGTGTGGCAATTTACTTACATTATTATTTTTAATGATGAAAGTACTCTGCTCCAATGCACCACGTTCACCATCCTTATTTATAAAGGCGTCATATTCTTTTAACCAATCCTTAATATTCTTATCACCCACTTTTTCCTCATTACTTTTCATTGATCCCAATAAAAAATTTCTTTGTTTACTACCAATTAAATCATCTTTCAGTGCTAATAAATATGTGTTAGTTAAATCTGCTAAATCAATTCCTTCGTTAAAAGCCAATAATAATCGTGACTTAAATAAACGACCAATTTCATCATCCTTCTGAAATAATAAAGAGCCATATCTAAAATAATCAACTAAATCTAAAAATTGATTATACCAATTAGCAGATTTATATTCGGTTGATGACAAATATCCGGTTGCTATTAATTGTTCCAATACTTCAATTACTTCGCTTGGTGTATATTTATCTTCTCTGACTTGTAATTTTATCTGCGACAACACTAGAGGATCCTTTAGATTCTCGGCTTTTAGATTATTTAAATTTACCGGCTTAATTTTTTGCGCGGCCAGTAATAAATCTTCAAATACCGACATATTTTTTTATTTAATCTTTAAATCTTTTAATGATTTTTCAATCAACGGCCCCAGCCTTTCCTGCATTTTTTTAGTTAATTGAATATCAGATTTTGGATAACGTGATTGATTAGCAATTGCTTGAGCAAAGTATTCTCTCATTGCTTCTACTTCCGACATACTACCCGAGCCCGATTCAGCGCGCATTTTTGAAATAATACCTTGACGTTCAGTATCACTGAGTTCATTTTGCCATAAATTATTTTGAACTTTT
>JBBTZY010000042.1:0-5152 GCA_038061115.1 Patescibacteria group bacterium
TCTTATCTCAAACACATTATTGATTTCGGTCACACTTATTAATGAGCTAATGCGACCAATACTTTGAACTAATGACTAATAACTTCTAACTAAAACCGGCTCTAAATGAGCCGTTTTTTATCAACTTTATTAAATACGATAAGCCCGAGTGAGTCGAGGGGTAATTACCGATTTATATAATTTTTATAATCATCTGAATTTTGCCAGGCTGACCACGTAATGCTAGGGTGCACGGTTTTACCACCATGTTTAATAGCACGTGCAATAGCTTTAACTGGATAACCACCATAAGTGTAGGCCTGCACTAAAACATTCCAATTCTTGACCGATAAAAGTGGCGCGTGACCACGGAATTCTATGCCCATATGGTAACTCAGCTCTTTGCTTTTTTGCTTTTCTAAATCTTTATCCAAACAAATTCCGCCATAAAGATTTGATTTATTACAATTATTTTTTGGTTTCGGTTGGGGTTTGGGAGCTGGTGGTGAAGGTGGAACTAATAATGATTTAGTTATAAGTGTAAATTCTTGAGTAGCCGCAGTTTTACCTAAAATATCACGCTGGTTTATTTTTATTAAATAAGCTGTACCGGGTAGTAAACTACTTAAAATTAGTTCGTGATCCAAAGTATAAAACCCTTTTTCATCTATTTTTTTACTACCTTTTTTAATAGCATGATAAGTTACACTGCCTAAAGACGGCCGACTAGTGTGCCATTTTAAAGTAATATCATTTTCTCGAATCAAAGGATCAGTCCAGCCCGCTGGTGAAATACGACTAATTATCAAATCTTCTTTTTCTGATTCACTGCTATAAGTATTTACTCTTTGCTCACCCCACACTGTTTCATTTTTATCGCTATCTTTTACTCGTAAACGATACCAATAAATGGTGTTTTGCTTTAAACCCTTAACTATAATTTCATGGCTCATTCCTTTTTTACCATTCACCCGTTTAAATTTTTTAAATTCTTGATCTGTATCGTACTCTAAACTTACTTCCGCTGTTTCGTCGGTTAGAAATGTAACAATAAAATAAGTGCCACCACTGTGAGCGGTACGCACATCTTTTACACCCGGCGCTACAGTATTTTTTATTTTGCTGGTTTTAAAAGTTTGATCAAATGATTGGCTAATTCCCCCACCCCAAGTTTTTGAGGTAATTTTAAAATGATAAACGGTTTCTGACTTAAACCCGCCAATGGTAATTTCATGATACCGGCTTGGCGGATTGCTAGATGACACATAATAACCATAACTTTCGGTTGAACCATAATCAATCCGGCCGTCGGCCTCGGTATTAGTTAGCCAACTAATTTTAGCTAGTTCTTTGTCTTGGGTAACCGAAACATCGCTAATCACCGGCCCCTCGGCCAGAGTGACGAAAGGCAAAATTGCCAATCCACCGATGATTAAAGATAAAAAAATATTTTTGAGATTCATAAATGATTTCGAATTTAGAAGCTAGAATATAGAATCTAGAATACTTCACTATATCTACTATTTATGCTAACATATTTCAGTAATCAAAGGAATTATGAAAATCCTTGGACTTGAAACATCATGTGATGAAACTTCGGTGGCGATTTTGGAATTAACCCCTAAGCGTCTTAATTTGTTGGGGCAAAATACCGCCTCCCAAATTAAATTGCATGCTAAATGGGGTGGCGTGATACCGGAACTTGCGGCACGACAGCACGCTGAAAATATTATTCCACTGCTTGATAATTTATTTAAAGAAACAAAAACCAAACCAGCTGATTTAGATTTGATTGCCGTAACAGCTGGCCCAGGACTTGTAACTGCTCTACAAGTTGGAGTGGAAACCGCCAAAACTTTAGCTGTGGCATGGCAAAAACCATTGATTGGTGTTAATCATATTACTGGACACTTAGTTAGCCCATACTTAGTTCCTAGTTCCTGGCCACTAGCCACTAGAAAAACTACGTATCCTGTGATCTCGCTGGTAGTTTCTGGTGGACATACTGAACTTTATTTAATAAAAAATATTCATCACCACAAACTACTGGGAAAAACTTTAGACGATGCGGCGGGCGAAGCGTTTGATAAAGTAGCTAAAATGCTTAAACTACCTTACCCCGGCGGACCACAAGTTTCTAAATTATCCAAAAACGGCAATCCACTAGCTTTTAATTTTCCACGACCAATGTTAAAAAATAATGATTTTAATTTTAGTTTTTCCGGACTCAAAACTGCTGTACTTTACACACTACAAAAATATAAGCCATTCGCTATTAGCTATTCGCTAAAAGCAAATCTTTGCGCTTCTTTCCAACAAGCTGTGATAGATGTTCTAATTGCAAAAACATTAAAAGCCGCCGAAAAGTACAAAGCTAAAACCATAATGATTAGTGGAGGTGTTTCGGCCAATCAACAACTTCGTGACCAAATGACCCAAAAAATACAAAAACTACACCCCACTCCGCCAGCTGGCGGACTACTACTCCCTCAACTCCAATTCACCGGCGACAATGCGGCGATGATTGCTTTGGCAGGCGGATTAGAAGCACAAAAACACGGCTTAGCGCGCTATAAAAAAACTTGGACTAAACTTCAAGCAAGAGCTAATTGGGAATTGTGGAATTAATTTTTAGTAAGAGTAAGAGCGTAGAGTAAGGATTTTAATAAAATGTCATTCTGAGGTATCAACTGAAGAATCTCTATAATATGTCTCGAATCAAGAATCAAGAATCAAGAATCAAGAATTTTAAAACAGTTTCATCCTCCGAAACTCAAAAACTCGGGGTCAAAATCGCCAACACCCTTCGTGGTGGTGAAGTAATTTTATTACATGGTGATTTGGGTAGTGGTAAAACTACTTTTACCAAGGGCTTGGCTAAAGCCTTGGGTATAAAACAAACTATCACCAGTCCAACTTTTGTGCTGATGAAAATTTATCCAACCAAACATAAAACAATTAAACAATTAGTTCATATTGATTGTTATAGAGTACCGGGCCAGGATTTATTATCAATCGGCTTAACTGAATATTTGGGAAAAGATGATACTGTAATCGCCATTGAATGGGCTGAAAAAATACCCAAACTTTCCAGCAAACTAAAGACCATAAAATTATTTTTCAAACACAATAAAGAATTAGGTGAAAGAATAATCAATTTAAAAAACTAAAACACCCTTCGACGGATTCGACAGGCTCACCGTGGTGAGTTTATCGAACCACAAGCTCAGGGTGTTTTTTATAATTAATTGGTTGTGACACGCGAATCGAGCAATTATTAGTAGGAAGCCCCGTAAAACTCACCGCTGTTGCGGTTCGCCACGGGGCACTCCGATGACCATCGGAGTGGTGGGCGGCGATGGATTCGAACCCCGAAAAATGAGCTGATGCTCATCTACGGGGCGCAGCCAGCGGTCTCTTTATTACTGTGCCCCGTATAAATTTGGATGGTGGGCATGCCTAGATTCGAACTAGGGACCTCTTCATTATCAGTGAAGTGCTCTAACCAACTGAGCTACATGCCCAAATTTTATACTGGGGTCAGTGAAGTGCTCTAACCGGGCTGAGCTAGCCGCCCTTAATTTTATACTGTTAATAAACTTATAACCAAATAATCATTATGGAACGACAGTGCTGCCTGCCCCGATGATCATCGGGGAGCTAGCCGCCCCAATAACAACTAAATCACATTATTAAACGCCTGAATATATTAACAAACTCTGTTTTTTTAAGCAAGAGGGAGGTAAAACTAATTCCCAAATCCCAAGATCCAATCCCCAAGTAGTACAAAAAATAGTTTACTAAATTTTGGGAATTGGGATTTGGGTCTTGGGGATTACGAGAGATTACTATATTATTCTACTTAGCTTCATTTCTCACAATAACCATATTGTTAATATAATAACATCCTCTAATAATCTTTCAACTTCCTCATACCAAAATTATCCTTAATTCTTTCTAAAGCCTTGGCTTCAATTTGCCGAATACGTTCACGGGTAACGCCAAACTCCTGCCCCACTTCTTCCAGTGTATGTGAAACACCATCTTGTAAACCAAAACGCATTTCTAAAATTTTCTGTTCGCGAGGTGTTAGGTCAGCCACAATTTCGCGCACGTGGTCACGCAAAAGCTGCATGGCCGCCACACGATCAGGCGCCACAGTTTTTATATCTTCAATAAAATCACCTAAAGTTGAATCATCATCGCTACTTTCATCGCCGACTGAGGTTTCCAAAGATACTGTCTCCTGCGAAATTTTAATAATGTGATGAATTTTTTCCACTGGCTCACCCATTTCGGCCGCAATTTCTTCTGGTAGTGGCTCACGACCTAAATCTTGAATTAATTGACGCTCAACTTGTTGAAAACGATTAATTGTTTCCACCATATGCACTGGAATACGAATGGTACGCGATTGATCAGCTAGTGCTCGAGTAATGGCTTGGCGAATCCACCAAGTGGCGTAGGTTGAAAATTTATAACCTTTACGATAATCAAATTTTTCCACAGCGCGAAACATGCCAATATTACCTTCTTGAATTAAATCAAGCAGTGATAATGATTTACCGGTAAATTTTTTAGCAATTGAAACCACTAAACGTAAATTGGATTCAATTAAACGCCGCTTAGCCTCGGCATCGCCGCGTTCTTTGCGCTTGGCTAAATTAATTTCATCTTCAGTAGAGAGTAGTGGTACTTTACCAATCTCCCGTAAATACATTTGAATAGAATCAGCCGAAATTTCAGAAAGATCATAAGGTTTTTTATCGGCACTTAAACCAGCGCGCTGCAACAACTCCCCTTTTTTCTCAGCCATATCTAAAATTCCACCTTCAGTTTCGAGCACTTGCACACTTTGCTTTTCTAAATCATCTAAAAATTCATCATATAAATCAAGGTATTCTTCAACTTCAGGAAAAACACCCAGCACTTCTGGCTCGGTAATAAAACCACGCGAACGGCCACGTTGAATCATTTTTTTTATTTCTAAAACATCTGGCAAAGTAAATTTAACCGTAGCGCGAGGTTTAGGCGCGACATAGCTTTTCTTTATTTTTTTTGCCTTGGCTGATTTTTTAATTGATTTCACAGCCCGTTTTTTTAACGGTTGATGTTTTTTTATTTTTTTTACAATGCGCCTTAATTTCTTGGGCATAAAAAACTCCCAACTAAA
>JBBTZY010000043.1:0-3954 GCA_038061115.1 Patescibacteria group bacterium
TGAGCATACTTTAGGGCCTATGCATATGGATCACACTTTTGAAGCCAAAGATTTACCAATTCGCTATGCTGGTTTTTCGAGCGCTTTTCGCCGCGAATCAGGCACTTATGGTAAAGATACAAAAGGTATTTTACGCGTTCATCAATTTGATAAATTGGAAATGGAAATATTTTGTTTACCAGAGTTATCACGCGCCGAGCAAGATTTTACCGTAGCGATTCAAGAATATTTATGGCAACAATTAAAAATTCCATACCAAGTAATTAACATTTGCACTGGCGATATGGGTGGGCCAGATGCTCGGCAAATTGATATAAATTCTTGGATGCCAGGGCAGGGCACTTATCGTGAAACAACAACTTCTGATTTAAATACTGATTATCAAGCGCGTCGTTTGGGAACTAAAGTTAAGCTCGGTAACAAAGCAGAATTCGTACATATGGTAGATGCCACTGTTTTTGCAATTGGTCGTACGATTATCGCAATTATAGAAAATTATCAGCAAGCGGATGGGAGTATTTTGATTCCCGAAGTGTTACAAGGATTTATGGGAGGAAGAAGTGTGATTAATAAGAGCTTGTAGTAATGTCATTCCGGGCTTGACCCGGAATCCAGAAAAATCACAGTTACTTTAATTTCTAGATTTCTCCGATGTCCATCGGAGGAATGACAAATTAAATTATTTTCATGACAAAACCACTTTCCTATTCTTGGCTAGAAATTCGAGAGCGGGCACTTATTTCAAACATTCGTGCCCATCGTCGTTTATTGGACCGCGGCGTAAAACTTTTAGCCGTGCTAAAATCAAATGCTTATGGTCACGGTTTAGAGCTTACGGCGCGAGTTTGTGAACGGTCACACCAAGTTGATATGCTGGGCGTAGCGGGTTTAAACGAAGCATTAACTTTAAAGCAAGAGGGAATTAATTTGCCAATTTTAGTTTTAAGTTATTTCCGCCCCTTTATTAGCCATGATTTAATTACTGCTTTGTCACAAAAAATTTCTTTTGCCATTTACGAAGAGGAACAATTAAAAGCGCTTGAGCAAGCGGCTAAAAAATGCGGTAAGGTGGCAAATGTGCATTTAAAGCTAGAAACCGGTATGGCGCGCCTTGGGGTATCTTGCGAACAAGCCGTTATCTTTTTAAAAAGAATTTTAAGTTCCCCATACTTAAAATTAGAAGGTGTTGCCACGCATTTTGCCACTGCTGAATCACAAGATCATTGGTTTTTAAATGAACAACTAAATAATTTTAACAATTTCTTAAGTAAGGTTAAAAATTTATTGCCAAAAGATTTATATGAGCATACGGCTTGTACGGCCGCTATTACTACCTCACCTAAGTCGCAACGTAATTTAGTGCGACTTGGTATTGGTCTGTACGGTTTATGGCCTAGCACTAATAACAAACAAATGGTGCAAAAAAATCATCCTAATTTTGATTTAAAACCGGCGCTCACTTGGAAAACACAGATAATTCAAATTCAGAACCTGCCAGCTAAAACACCGGTGGGCTATGATTGTTCGTTTGTTACTAAACGTCCAACCGTGATGGCTACACTACCAATTGGGTACTGGGACGGCTACGATCGCAAACTTTCCAATCGCGGCTCGGTAATCATTCATGGGACAAAGTGTAAAATTATTGGTAAAATTTGTATGAATATTACAATGGTAGATGTAACTGAAATTCCAAATGTTAAAGTAGGGGATGAAGTAGTATTGCTGGGGAAGCAAAAGAACGAAGAAATTACCGCTGATGAAATCGCCACACTCACTGAAACAATTAATTATGAAGTGGTCACGCGGATTAATCCACAATTGCCGAGGGTTTTAGTTTAACAAAAACGTCATTGCAATGACGACTACATTTATGCCTAAAAATAAACTAAAGATCGGAGTATTATTTGGTGGTCGGTCAGCCGAGCATGAGGTTTCTTTGGTTTCCGCGACATCTGTAATAAAAAATTTAGACCCCAAAAAATACGAAGTGATGCCAATCGGTATTAGTAAAGAAGGTAAATGGCTTTCAGGTGATAAGGTTTTGAGTATACTAAAAAGTCAAACTGCAATACCAAAACAATTGATCAGCACTTTACCTGCCGATCCCACAGTTAAATCGTTGATAAATTTAGAACAAAACAAAAAGTCACCAAAACTAGTGGCTAGTGGCCAAGGACTAGGAACTAAACTAGACGTCATCTTTCCTGTGCTTCACGGTACATTTGGGGAAGATGGTACAGTGCAAGGCCTTTTGGAACTCGCTTCCGTGCCGTACGTTGGCGCGGGAGTACTTGGCTCGGCGGTGGGCATGGATAAAATTGCCCAAAAAATGATTTTTGAATCAAATAACATTCCTACACCAAAGTTCTCATATTTTACCGCTTCGGCTTGGCAGAAAAACAAACCCCTACTTATTAAAGACATTCTAAAACAAATCGGGTTGCCTTGTTTTATTAAACCAGCAAATTTAGGGTCGTCGGTCGGAATTAGCAAGGCCCATAATGAAAAAACACTTATTCAAGCTATTAATTTAGCCGTCAAGTATGACCGCCGTATTATCGTAGAACAAGCAGTTGCAAATCCTTTAGAAATAGAGTGTGCGGTGCTGGGAAATGACAATCCAGAAGCTTCAGTACTTGGTCAAATTATATCTTCCAATGAATTTTATGATTACGATGCCAAATATGTAGATGGTAAATCACAAGCAGTTATTCCCGCGCCTTTGCCATCTAAAATAGCCAAAGAAATCCAAAATTACGCCACGGCGGCTTTTAAAGCTTTAGATCTTGCGGGTATGGCCCGAGTAGATTTTTTGATACAAAGTAACCCTTGGCGCATTTATCTCAATGAAGTCAATACAATCCCCGGATTTACCAGTATTAGTATGTATCCAAAACTATGGGAAGCTTCAGGACTTACCTATGTTAAACTCTTAGACAAGCTAATTAATTTGGCAATTGAGCGCGCTTCCGCTAAAATAAAATTACAAACTAGTTTTAAGCCCAAAAAATCATGGTACAAGGAATAAAATATAAAAAACGACGTCGCACACTTGTGACAATGCGCGATTTTGCGCCGCGGGTGAATCACACTCCAAGCTCGGTACGGCATTTGTCGCAGGCCTATCGCGGCGCCGCACATACCAGTATGTTACAATCTTGGCCACTTCGCCTTGCTTTGATTGGATTTTTTGCATTGGTAGTAGTAATAGTTTATTCACCAATCCTTCAAATCAAAAATATCATTGTAACCGGAGTAAAAACACCAACTACCAGAACCGAGATTACAGAATTAGTACGCGGTTACACTCGTAATTTTTGGGCGCTAGTTATACCACAAAATAATTTACTATTTTTTAACGAGGCCCGCGCTAAAGAAAACTTGTCAGCTAATTTTGCGGCCGATAGCGCGGAATTTCAAAAGCAATGGCCCAATGTTTTGCGAGTTTCCTTAAGCCAAGATGTAGTAGTAGCCAAGTGGCAAAACGATAAAGATATTTTTTTACTAGATAGAAATGGTAAATTAATGAAATACAACGCAGGCGACACTACACCTTATATTATAATCAATGACCTATCAAATAAAGAGTTAAATTTAGGCGACAGTATACTTGAAGAGAAATCAGCGGAATTTTTAGGTGAACTAAGTGCTACTTGGGCGTTCAAGCTACCAAATATAAAAATCTCTAAAATTAATTATAACCCCACAGATTTACCCACTTGGCGAGTAATAACTGAGAATGGTTTTTATATTTTAGTTACCACTAGTCGTCCGCTTGATGCACAACTACTAACCTTAGTTAAATTTATAGCTGAAAAAGGTGAGGACTTCCTAAGCAAAGCCGAGTATATTGATGTGAGGTTTGGCTCAAGGGTTAATTCTAAAAGGAGGTAATTACTCCGCATTAGCTCATTAATAAGTGTGACCGAAATCAATAATGTGTTTGAGATA
>JBBTZY010000044.1:0-4515 GCA_038061115.1 Patescibacteria group bacterium
GCTTATAGCATGGGGTAAAATGACAAAAACAGCAACTAGAAATGTCCATTATCTCCAAAATAAAAAATAAACCCAGTTTTGCCTCGCAAAAACTGGGTATTAATCTGTTATTTTAGCGCTTGAAAATTCATGCGCAATTTCAGCTATTGTAATTTTATTTCGTTTCAACTGCGATATTGTCAAACGCCATTTTGCTTCAGTTAGCGATATGGGCTCATCATGCAAAGCTTTTCCAAAAATAAAAGCCCTTAACTCCAATAAATCTTGTGGGGAAATATTATCATTAAATGGAATAAGATATAAAAGTGAACGATTGGTTTTAAATTCATCTACTACTATCTGTAATTCAAGTCCACTACGTAGCGCTTTGGCTTGAAAAATCCACCAAATAGCCCAAGATATAGAACGTGGCTCAATTCCACAAGCAAGTTGCACCCAACTAGATAAAGATTCAAATTGATCAACTGAAAGAATTCTTTTCATTAGTTGGTAGACGCGATGAACCATTACTTTATTATGCTTGCTCTCCACTAAATTAGATACACACTGTGGGCAAATTTTACCATCATCTAAATCATGTGCTACACATTCGTGCTTATCACAATAATAATTATTACCCACCGCGCAATCCCGACAAACACTCACTATTTTGGCATTTACAACTAAATACAATAAAATATTAGAAGCGCCATCACATTTACAAATATAATTTCCTAATTCTTTATTTTCATATATATAACATTTCATTTCATTACACCACCTTTTCATTTTTTAATATACATTTTTATAAACAACAATTTTACCTATTCTACCACTACTAATAAAATTGTCAATTTCTTCTGTATCAATGTGCCGCGCCCAGTACTCTTTGTAGTACTGGGTTAACACATTGGTACAAGATAAAAAATGTCATTCTGAGTCATCAGATGAAGAATCTCTATAAATTGCCGAGATCCTTCACTTGAGTTCAGGATGACTCAGTAGTAATTCTTAAACTATCGCAAACTACTTCAACATTTCACGCAAAACTTCTTCCACAGAAATCGGATCAACTTTGCCGCGAGTTGCTTTAATAACTGCCCCCAACAAAAATTTTATCACTGGCTCTTTACCAGCTTTAAATTGCGCCACTTGATCTGGGAACTGGGCAATCACATCAGAAACTACTGTTTCCAAATCCCCTGTTTCATTCTGCCCCAAATCGTCATCCGCTATAATTTGTAACGGTTCTTTGCCTGTTTCAATCATTTTACGTAGGAGCACTTGTCCGTTGGTAGAATTCACTTGGCGCCGTGCAATCAAAAGCAAAAAATTTACTAATTTTTTAGTATCAAAATCAACTTGCTCTAAACTCAAATTTTTCTCTCGCAAAATCGCGGTCAATTTATTAGCCAACCAATTAAAAGTTAATTTTGAAGCCGCTTTTACATCACCTTCCAATTCAGGCGCAAGTTCGGTTGACACTTTTCCTACTAAACATCCCAAATTTTCATCATCAAGTAATAGTTCAGCTTCTTTGGGAGATAATCCAAACTCATTAATTAAGCGAGAACGTTTTACGCTTGGTAATTCTGGTAAGGAAGCGCGCCACGCTTCAATTTGCTCGGATGTTATTTCAAGCGGTGGAATATCGGGCTCGGGAAAATAACGATAATCATGAATAGCCTCTTTAGTGCGTTGTAAAACTGTTATACCTTTTTTATCGTCCCAACCACGCGTGGAAGTAATTTGTGGCGCACCGCCCTCGGCCCATAATTTTGTTTGCCGTTCTATTTCGTAAGTTAGTGCTTTTTCCACACTCCGAAAAGAATTTAAATTTTTAATTTCGGTTTTAGGATAAAATTTACTATCACCTTCAGGTCGCAATGAGATATTAGCATCACAGCGCAAATGCCCTTTTTCCATATCAGCGTCAGAAACACCTAAGGTACGCATTATCAAACGTAATTCTTGTAAAAATAATTTTGCTTCGGTTGGACTAGTAATTTCCGGCTTAGTTACAATTTCCGCCAGTGGCGTTCCAGCTCGATTAAAATCTACTAGCGACTTCCCCGCCACGTGAAGTAATTTGGCAGTATCTTCTTCTAAATGCAACCGCTCCAAACCAACTCGCCTTGTTTCTCCATCCACCTGAATATCTAAAAAACCATTCTGCGCTAGCGGCTCATCGTACTGCGAAATTTGATAACCCTTTGGTAAATCAGGATAAAAATAATTTTTACGATCAAATTTGGAATGTAAATTAATTTGTAAATTCAAAGCCAAAGCGGCCTTAACTCCCAGCTCAATTGCCGTACGGTTGGGTATTGGCAAAGTGCCGGGGTGCGCCAAACATACCGGACAAATAGTAGTATTAGCCGGTTGATTCTCGCCCGTATTATCGCAGGCGCAAAACATTTTGGAGATGGTTTTGAGCTGAACGTGTATCTCCAGCCCAATTACTGGGGTCAATTTCATGCTCATATATTTTAGCAAATTTTGACAAAAAAATAAAACGCCCAGTTGATATTTCACAACTAAGCGTAAATTACAAGGTTCTATTTTTAAACGCTAGGCAAAGTGCCGAAAGGACGACGCAGGCGAGTTAACATTGGTTCATTTAATAAATTTTTAAATGCCTTTACAAAACAAACAATACAAACCGGACGATAAGGATTTGTACCAACTGTCACTTGGGCTCCGCTTTTACAAACATTACCATTTATATCCAAACGTAAAGTACGGGTGGCATTTTTACCACACACCATACACACGGCTTTCATTTTGTAAATTTTTACTTCCGGACGAACCATTAGCTGCATAGTGGTAGGAAATGGCTCACCTAAAAAATCAGTATCTAAAGCCGAAACAAAAATCTTCGTACCATTCAAAAAAAGTTCGTAAACAACTTTATGCAACTGTTCGTCAAAAAATTGACCTTCATCAATACCCACCACTCTATACCTATCTCCCGCTACCTCTTTTAGTTGGGCACTACTCGACACAACGTGAATCGGACCGCCAAACAAAGCAAAACCATCATGCGATTTATGTGCCTGCTCTCGTGTATCAGTAGTATGACGAAATAATGCCACTTCACCACCACTGGCTAATTCATGCTTATGAAGCAAAGATTGCAAGTCGCTGGTTTTTCCACTGCCCATTGGCCCCACTATTACAATTATTTTTGTTAAATTTTCGTATTCCATATTGTTAAATTCCTATGTTATTTTATTTTTATTTATTTTATTTCGGTATAATCTTAGCACACTTATCAGAACCTGCCTTGTGGATAAAAAAGTGAATAAAAAAACCGGATATATTTACTTTATATCCGGCCTACAATGTGTAATTTATTTTATTTTAAATCATCCGAGGGGCCAATATTACTGGGATATGAATCCGCCAAGATCTTAGCTCAGCTAAGAATTCAAGACACTCCCAATGCGATGCTCCTGTAAATGATAAATGCTGGTTAGGTGGTTTACCTAAACCCTCCCACAACAAATTACCAACACCGCTTAAAATAACTCCTTGGTTAGATTTTTCTTCAACCAACTGCAAAAATACTTTCATAATATCACTCAAATCTTTACGATCTGTCATTTTATTTGAACAAAGTGAAAGTTGCTCCTGACGTTTGATACGATACAACAACTCTTCGCGTAATTCCACAACCGACAGGTCATTAAAAATCTTACAAAGAATATCTTCATCGTTAAATTTTCTTAACAGCAACTGTTCTTGTAAAGCTCGTTTAATGGAGTTGAACGAAGTAGACATAAATCCTCCTAAACGTACATAATGCCGTACTACACCATAAGGAGATATTGAGCCAGTCCATCTTTCTTTTATTTTTTCTTTAGTAATCAGCATGGCTCCATATACCAATTTTAAAATCGGTAGTTCGTGAAATGCTCCAAAAGCCACTACCTCCTTAGCTAATCCACTTTTTTCAAGTTGGAACAATGGTAAGGCAGAAATAGCCCAAGCTTCACCAAGTTGCTTAGTAGTCGCTTCGTGAGCCGGAAAACCAACTGCGCCTTTGGCGAAAGCAAAAAAAGCCATGTCAAACTTTTCTAAACTTGGCTGAGATAACCGAACAGTTTCCAGCCAATTTTTTTTATTTAAATCCAACTGAATCGCGGCATCCACTTCATTACCCAAAGATTGTCTATTGTTATTATACGTGCCAAGAATAAAAGAACTTGGATAAATCTCACGTAAAACTTGTACAATAACGCTTCCTAAAGTACCGGAGGCGCCTATTACTAAAAAAGTTTTTTGATTTTTCATGATCTAACCCTTTGATTATTGTTTATTAAATTACAATTTTTGATTTTTAATTATTTTTATTATTTTATTATGAATTTCAGATGGTGTCAAGAGTTGCCCTTTGACCACGCACTCCACCACCACGGCCTTTTGTAATTTAGCGAGTTCTAAATAAGTTCTCTCGGCCGCCTTAAGGTGCTTAATATCCGCTTCATGAATATCACGTTTACCTTTTTTTAAATACCGCCTCGCGGCTTTTTT
>JBBTZY010000045.1:0-9134 GCA_038061115.1 Patescibacteria group bacterium
CTTTGAAATGGTAATCTTCTGTACTGGTATTGAGTAACGTTAACTTAATTTCACCTCTGTAACCTGCATCTATCACGCCAGCCATTACCTTAAGCCCAAAATTAGCCGCTAGGCCTGATTTATCCAAAAATAGGCCTACATAACCTTCCGGAATGGCAATGGCCACGCCAGTGCGAATTCCGGCCAAACGCTTACCCGCTGACACAGTGCAATCTTCTAAACAAAAGAAATCCAATCCCGCATCACCTTCATAAACATATGCGGGTAATTTGGCGCGGGGATCGAGTTTTTTAATTTCTAATACAATACTTTCTTTCATAAAGTTTAAATGATTAATTATTTTTTGTTACTTCTTTAGTAGAAGTAACCAAGAATCGCGGCCTTCGTCTTCGTACTTGAACAGTGCTCGTCAAACGAGCTGGCTCAAGCTATGCCGAGCGACCACAGACACGCTTGAGCCGGACGCTCGTTTGCCTTGCGCTCTGTACAAGTACTACGACATGGCCGCACAACTTTTGGGAATTGGGATTTATTTAGGATTTAGGATTTTTAAAGATTGCTTCGTCGCTCGCCTTACTCGCTCCTCGCAATGACAACTATGTCTATTTACTAATCCCCACCACCTTAACTAATTTATCATACATCTGCTCCACCGTTCCATCATTCACAATTTTCACCTTAGCTTTAGCGCCTAAGCGTTTAATAAAAATTTCCGTGGGTAATTTTTCCTCATGCTTAAATTCTTCAAAACTAAAATTTTTCTCCCCCACTTTTTCACCTCGCTTAATGGCTCGCGCGTAGCGTAATTTTATCGGCGCGGTTAAATAAACTAATTTAAACCCCGGCATGGTTTTCAAAATTTCATATTCCGCTGGATGTCGCAAACCATCAATCACTACTTTTTTTAAACCGCGAGCTATAATTTCTTTTTTTACCACTTCAGCAAGAACTCCCCCACCAAAACGTTCACGAAGCGCCCCTACTAAAGCGACTTCATTTACCCGTGTAATCGGCAAATGAAGTCGCTGTAATAAATCAGTTAAAATCTTAGAAAATCTAAAGCCAGTAAATTTATATTTTTTAATTAGGAAACTCGCGGCAATTTCTTTGCCTGCCAATTTTTCACCAACAAAGACGATGATCTGGGACTTGGCGTTATTTCTGCTATTTAATTTTTTAACGGTAGACATGTTTACAAAAAAATATAAGCACGAATAAAGAATCACGAATTACGAATCAAGAAAAAATAAACATTCTTAATTCTAGATTCCTAATTCTTAATTCGAAACACAAGGTAACAGCCAAATAATTACTATTTAATTGTAAAATTCTATTTTACTTAATCTAATCCTTAGTAAAGTTCTCGTGCATTTTACTGGCCTGCGGAATTTCCGCGCCAAAATATTTCCGCCCCTTACCATAAGTATTTTCGGCAGGACTAGAAAGCGGCATAAAAGCAATTTGCGCAATTGGCATATCTGCATAAAGCTTCACTGGTAAACTCCCAATATTGTGAAGCTCTAAAGTTGGCTTGAGTGAATTACCTGGGTCAATAAACCCAGCGGTGGCATGAATAATAATACCAATTCGGCCAAGCGAAGATTTACCTTCTAGTCGCCCTACCATATCGGCTGAAAGTGTAATTTTTTCTACAGTCACACCCAAAGCAAATTCACCGGGATGAATAATAAACGGCTTATCACCCGATATTTCCACTTCTTCCATCAAGTCCGCAATTGGCTCACGAACATCAATAAAAGCGTGCTCTGAATTTCTAAAAATCAAAAATTTCGTACCCAAATGTAAATCCACCGAAGCGGGCTGAAGCGCACCATCATAAAGCGGTTCAATTTTAATTTTGCCATCAACAATGGCAGTTTTGATATCGCGATCGGAGAGAATCATGCGTTAAGTATTAATAGTTAGATATTACTATCATACTATATTTTTTACACTGTACCAAATATCTAAGTAATTTTACAAATCACTAATAACTAATGACTAATTTCTAAAAAATCCCAATGTCTAATGTCTAAATTTAGTTAGTTAGATATTAGTCATTTTTAGATATTAGAAATTAGTGATTAGAAATTTATTGCTTAAGATTCTTCGGCATCGGCCTCAGAATGACACTACTAACACTCTTACTCTTGTCAACTAAACCTTCACCCTCACTCCCGGTCCCATTGAAACATTCAAAGTACAACTACGAATATAAATACCTTTAGCGCCAGCTGGTTTAACGCGGCGCACTACTTCAAGCAAGGCATTAAAATTTTCCAAAATTTTCTGCTCATCAAACGAAATTTTACCAATCATTTGGTGAATATTAGCAGTGGCATCAGTTTTAAAACTCACCTTACCTTTATTTAAATTCTCTACGGTTTTGGCAATATCATTGGTGATAGTTTCAGTTTTAGGATTAGGCATTAAACCTTTTTGACCTAAAATTTTTGCAATCGGTGCCATTTTTTTCATAATTTCAGGCGTGGCTACTGCTACATCAAAATCACATTTGCCGGTAGTTTGAATTTCTTTAATTAATTCTTCACCGCCAACAATAGTTGCTCCAGCCGCCTTAGCTTCTGAAGCTTTGGCATCTTCACAAAAAACTGCCACGCGCTTGGTTTTACCTAAACCGTGAGGCAATACTGTGCTACCACGCACTTGTTGATTAGCTTGTTTTACATCCACACCCAGCTTCATATGCACTTCTACCGACATATCAAACTTTCGTGCTGGCATTTGCTTGAGTAACTTCACGGCTTCGCTTGGTTCATAGGCCTTGCCCACTTGAACCAATTTTGCGGCTTCAACGTATTTCTTACCTCGTTTAGACATAAAATATTTTCCTTAAGTGGTTGTGTCATTTTATAAATAAAACGACTAACGGCTTTCGGCCTCCCACTATAATAATTAAATTCTAATTTCTAATATCTAAATTCTAAATAAATCCAAAATTATAAATCCAAAAAGTTTTTAATTTTTTAGTCATTTGGATTTCACTATTTGTTTAGAATTTAGTGCTTCGGATTTCGGATTTAAACAAATCTTCAAAGATTCTTCACTTCGTTCAGAACGACAACTCATAAAAATCGTAAACCTAGTCCACTGTAATTCCCATCTGCCGCGCCGTGCCTTCAATAATTTTCATAGCGGCGGGAATATCATTGGCATTTAAATCTGGCATTTTAATTTTGGCAATTTCTTCAATTTGTTTTTTGGTTACTTTGCCAACTTTATCTTGCAATGGCTTACCTGAACCTTTGGTAATACCGGCCGCTTTCTTTAATAATTCAGCTGCTGGTGCAGTTTTTAGAATAAAAGTATAAGTACGATCTTCATACACTGTAATTTCTACTGGTGTAATATCACCCATTTTATCTTTAGTGGCGGCATTGAATTTCACACAAAAATCTTGGATGTTCAAACCGTGCTGACCTAAAGCCGGACCCACTGGAGGCGCCGGATTGGCTTTGCCACCTGGGATTTGTAATTTGATAACTGTTTTAATTTTCTTGGCCATAGTGTTAGAAGTTAGAATATAGAAGTTAGAATATAGAATTCGGATTGTACTAAATCTAAATTCGAAATTCTAGATTCTAGATTCGAAACAAATTAGATTTATAGTTAAAAAAGTTAATGTTAATAAATTTTTAGTACTCTTATAATTTTTGGATTTGTAATGAATCCAACTCCACTGGCGTTTCGCGACCGAATACAGAAACCAACACTTTAATCTTGCCACGAGCTTCATCTACTTCTGACACCTTACCTTCAAAGTCGCGGAACGGACCATCGGTGATGCGAACTGGGGTACCTTCAGTAACATCAATTTGATATTTTGGTTCTTCAATACCCATTCGCTTTTGAATTGATTTTATTTCTTCTTCCGCAATCGGAGTTGGTGTGGTACCAGAGCCAATAAAACCAGTCACATTCGGCGTATTACGCACCACGTACCAAGAATCATCAGTTACCATCATTTCTACCAATACGTAGCCAGGAAAGATCTTCTCTTCCATTACTTTACGCTTACCATTTTTAATGCGAATCTTTTTCTCGGTGGGAATTAGCACATTAAAAATCTTATCACCCATATCCATCGATTCAATACGTTGTTTTAAATTGCGCGACACATTTTCTTCATAACCTGAGTAGGTATGAATTGCGTACCAACGTTTATTAGTTTGTGTTTCTTGTCGAGACATAGATGTTGAAATTCGAAATCCTAAATCTTATTCATTAGAACACTAGAACATTTAAACATTAGAACATTATTAATAAAAAACTTTTTGTTCTTATGATCTAGTGATCTAATGTTCTAGTGAAAACTCTTACTTATAAAGCAACTGTTCCAGCCCAAAGTTAAAAATATAGTCAAGCGCACCTAAAAATAAAGCCACTACCACCGAAATACCAATCACCAGCATAGTGTGTTGAGTAATTTCACGCTTGGTGGGCCAAGCCACTTTTTTCATCTCTTCCCAAGCCCCACGTAAGTAAGTGGTTAAAAAGTTTGTCATATCCAGTAGAGCAACTTCGCTTCATCTAAACTAAACAAGCGTAAGTTACATAATTAATAATTAAATTAAAATTAAGATTCAATAACATAGTATAAATGTGGTTTAGACGAAATTAGCTTTAGCGAAGTTGTCTTACTGGAATAAATTTTCTTTAATATTAGCCAAATTTTTTCTCTTTTAAAAGGCCCTTTTGTGGGCCTTTTATTACTTTATTATGTTATCACAACTGATAAAATTAAGCAAATCTATCAACCCTTACTTTGCTCTATCATAGATGCTTCATTAGAGGCCTGGTTAATAAAAGCTTCGGCAAGTTTTATATTTTGTTTCATTAACGCAATAGCTTGTTTTTCTTCTGCTTCTTTGTATGGTGGAACAAAAACCTTTAAATCTATTACATCATTTCCACTTGCCACTTTTCCTAAGTCGCTATTAGGCGGAAGTTGCCGTAATCTTGCGATTACAAAAACCATATCAGTTATTGTTTTTAGATCCGACGGCTCTAACTCTGTCGGCACAAAACCTTCTTGTTCTATACTCATAAAATATAAGTTAATTGTTAGTATTATATTATCTTAATTTGAAGTAGTAGATGGGTAAAAATATGGCAAGGTAAAAAATACTAATCAATTTTTATTAATTTTTCAAATTTTAAATTTATTTCATGAATTTTCTTTAATAACTCACTTTTTTGTTTCCATAATTCTAAAACCTGATCTTGAGCCTCTTGATTTTTTAGTATACCTAATAATTTTTCAGCCTTCCTCTCCGCTTCAATTCCTCTTGGGTCTTCTTCAGAGGCGTAAAAATCAAGATTATATCTACTATCCTCAAACATCTTTTTTAAAATATCTGTTGGCCTACTAAATCCAATAGGTTCGTGTATTTCGTTTTTGTCATCAATCTTATAACCTCTTATTACATCATTATTTACAATTGGCTTTACAGTAAGGTCTAAAAAAGAGTCGTCAAAAATATGCTCTCTTTCTTCAGAATTTCTCATACATTTATAGTTAATGATTAATTATCTAAACTTAAACTTGAAACTAAATTACCACAGATAACAAAATTGGGCAAGACAAAATTAATCACGAGGACTCAATACATCATCTACCTTATTTAAAATTCTTTGTGGGTCAATATCCGAAGCTCCAACTTTTTTACCATCGTCTTCCACATAGTATTCATTTTTATCACTACCCCAAGCTTTCTCATAAGTACCCCGACCCAACTTATACGATTCAATTGCCTTTTCGTGCATCACTCGTTTAGTCATAGTAGTCGACCATCTTACTGGGTCACCCAAGCTAAACATTATTGATGGCTTACCTAAAGCGCTACCATAATGACCCAAACCAGTATCTGGTGTAATAACTAAATCAGCCAGCGACATAATAGTATTTATTTTATCCAACCCTTCATTCACTCTAGAAATTTTATAACCCTTATCTGCTACCAATTGATCTACCATTCTACCGTATTTTAATTTTTTATCTGGATTCGGATCATCTAAAAATAATATATGTGCATTAGGATGTTTGGCAATAATTCCTGTTAATACTTGTTGCCAGCGCTCTGGTGTGTATTCTTTTGGCACAACTGACGAACCAGCTGAAATAACTATAATTTTTTCATTAGTTTTAATATTATATTTTTTCTTTAAAATAGTTGATTCACTATCATAATTACTTGAGGTCTCCAAAAAATGATCCATTCCATTAATATCTTTATACAATTTCTGCCCCAACATAACTTCAAAATTACGCATCACTCTAGCTGGTATAGCATCATATTTTTTTGTCATACTCTTGTTAACTGGGGCTTCCTCTTTCAGCCAACTAGCCCAATCAACCGACATAACTTTGGCTGGATTTTTAACATCGTCATCATCAAAATTAAAAGCGCTATAATCTTCTAAACTTTTGTGAGAATTTATAATGAAGCGTTCTTTTTTACCAGCTGTACTAAAATAGGAATTCATACTACGCTGGTCAACAACTTCCACTCTACCACTATATTGATCCTCTAAACTCTTAAACAAACCGGGCTGAACAGTAACTACTTTAATATTTTTATTCATTCTATTGGCCTTGAGATATTTATCAATTGCGTCAATAGCTGGCACGGTAAAAATTGCATCCCCAATCGGGTAATCTAATACCAAAACCACTTCTTCGGCATTTTCCAAGCCTTTAACTAATGGCGCACTATTATAAAACTCCGGGCTAAATGGCTTATCGCCAATCTTGGCTTCTTCAAGAATAACATTCTCTAATTGACGGTAATTACGTTCAATCTCTAAGGATATATAACTATCTAAAGTCAAATTCTTATCGCGATACCTATCTTTGTGACGATTGTAACCATCTTGAATTTTTATTTTTTCCGAATCTGCTAAACGGTCATAATTTCTAAGATTATCTAAACGAGTTAAAACATAATCATACTTATTGTAAAGTTCTGGATTATTTTTTATTTTGTCATACAAATACAAGGCACCATTTTCATTGTTGCGATAATTTTTTAATTCCGTAAAATGATTTTTTAATTCACCGCGATCACCATAACCATAAAAATGCTCAGGAATTTCTTCATCTGGACGGCGTGGTACTGGCACAGGACGAGGCGGTCTTTCTGGAGTTCGCTCCAAAGCTTTGCGTGGATAAAATGGTAGCACTGGCGGCGCGTCGAAGTCATGCGCGGTGGGGATAATTTCCGTATGATGAACCGGAGTTTCTATAATTTTTTCAATTGGCGCGGGCGCAATGTCTTGCATATCACCGCCAACACTGGTAGCTAAGGTATGACCATTGAGGCGTAACTCTATATAACGCAAAGGGTGATGTAAATATTTCAAACTTTCTGGAGTAGTGAAAAGGCGAGAAATTCCCGGTGGCAAAGCGATTTTATGATTACCGCTCGCACCATCAACCAACATACTTAAGCCCTGCCGATTTGCACTTTCGGTTGGAATAATCGCGGCTTGCAAATGTTTGTGCAACTCCCCACTCCTAGCCCACATTGTTAATTGTTCTTTTAGATGTAGTAACTTAGAATCGTAACTTCCATCAGGGTTAGTGCCAAATTTCTCAAATGCTTCATTTACATTCTTCATTAAATTCTGAGCAATTTTATCAGCATTAATATAAACTGTGCCATCACTACCTTTTTCTAAATAAAGCATTTGTTGTTTACCTTCAAACTGAATCAACTTATTAAAGAATTTACTATAACGCGAACCCAATTCATCATGCCAATCAGTGCGTGGGTGTGTACCTAATTGATCCTTAAACGCCTCCAGTGGATTCACCTTGCCGGCTGGAACCGTGGCATCTGGCACACTAGTTCTAACAGTTTCCACTTGATCGCTAACTTTAAAGCCAGAAGCCGATAATTCATCCAAACTTCCTTGATCCAGAGCGCCATCTGAATTCAAAATTATATCGCTAACTTTATTGCCATCAGCATTAATTAAATCATAATGATTGCTTTCCCCCGATGAAGCTAAACTCCAACCTTGTGGAATTTTAATAGTGGGGTGATGAGCCGCTTCACCTAAAGCCGCAATTGGGATTTCTTGCATCGCACCAGCATAGGCAGTGCTGCTATCACCTTTGATATAATGAGCTAGATGTTCTAAAGCACTTTCTGAATGAGAACCAGTGATTTCATGAACCGCCCACTGCCCAACCGCTCCAGCGCCTAATCCCATTACTGCACCAATTGCTCCAGCTTTAGTTGCTTCCCAGCGCCGATATTTATTAAAATCTTTATCTTTTCCTTCAATATCATTAATAAAATTTTTAGTGTGTTTATCAATAAAGGTTTGAATATCTGATTCTTTCAAATTAAATTTCTCCATTACTTGCTTAATAGAAAGTTGAACCTCATTTACGCCCTTAAGACGTGTTTTATATCTACCACCTTCATCACCGCTCACTCCAACCAAATCAACTGATTTTACTTTCTCGACTTTAAAACGAGCAATTATTTCACCTAAAATTTCTTTTTCTGTGTCAATTAAGCTAGCTTTAGCACGTACAGCTTGTAGCTCTGCCACAATTTCAGAAGCATTTTTAATACCATAATTAAACTCTCTCATTTTATCAGTGCGTTTACCACCACTTTCCGCACCCAAGGTGGCGCGCCGCAAATCCATACCGCGATCATATTGCAAATCACGCGACCTGCGCGCAGCTAAATACCCTCCACCAAAACCCATACCAAGCAAAATCGGAGCCAGCCACGGCGCCACACCAGCAAGCCCTATCAAACCAGCACCTGCTGCTGCCCGCTTTATACCACGGCCAGTCATAGTACCCAAAAAACCACCAATCAAACCATAAGCCACCGGGTTAGCCACAATTTTATTAAGTACCTTAATATTTTGTGTAGCATCAACTAATTTTTCATACCAATGCAAAACCTCTTTGGGTTTGGTTTCCATTAAATCGCGTTGCATTAAACCAAGTTGTAAATCTAAACCCAATTCACCTTGCAAATGCTCGACTATTTTATGTCTGTGTTCAGGTGGATATTCGGCTAATTTTTTTTCAATAGACCTCTTTCAAAAGTCATATAATTCATAGTTGTGGAAGCTAGCTATTA
>JBBTZY010000046.1:0-15888 GCA_038061115.1 Patescibacteria group bacterium
AATTTTATTATCTATTCTACCAGAGCTGACTAAGAAGGAAAATTTATTTAAGGCGCAAAAAATTATTGTGGAGTACTCTTCACCAAATATTGCCAAGCCAATGCACATTGGGCATATTCGTTCCACGATTATTGGTGAGGCGGTGGCAAATTTGTATGAACAGTTGGGCGCGAAAGTTATTCGCCTGAATCATTTAGGTGATTGGGGTACACAATTTGGAAAATTAATCGCGGCTTATAAAATGTGGGGTTCGAAATCCGACGTACATAAAAATCCGATTGATGAATTATTAAAACTTTATGTACGTTTTCATGAGGAGATGAAAATAAATTCGGAATTAGAAAAAAAAGGGCAAGATGAATTTAGAAAATTAGAACAAGGTGATAAAACTAATCGCGCACTTTGGAATTGGTTTAAAAAAGAATCACTTAGAGAATTTGATAAAATTTACAAACGATTAGGTATAAAATTTACAGCCCTGACTGGTGAAAGTTTTTATGAAGCGAAGCTTACTCCTTTGGTGCGGGAATTATTAAAGCGGAAAATTGCCAAACAAAATGCCGATGGTTCAATTGTGGTTCATTTAGAAAAAGAATCTTTACCACCATGTTTGGTTCAGAAATCAGATGGCGCTTCACTTTATGCTACGCGTGATTTAGCGACGATTAATTATCGGGTAGTGCATTATAAACCAGCACAAATACTTTATGTGGTAGGTAATGAACAGTCACTTCATTTTGAGCAAGTGTATGCCGTGGCGCGGCGTTTGGGTTATGTGGGTAGCACGCAGTTAGAACATATTAAATTCGGCACTATTTTGGGTGATGATGGCCATAAATTTGCCACCCGCGAAGGTAAATTAATTAGATTAGAGGAAGTTCTAGCTGAAGCAGTTACTCGCGCACGAGCGATTATTGAGGCAAAAAATTCTAAACTGCCTACCAAAATTAAAGAGCAAGTAGCTGAAGCAGTTGGAGTGGGAGCTTTGAAATATAATGATTTATCGCAAAATCGCCAAACCGATATTACATTTAGCTGGGATAAAATGTTGAGCTTAAGCGGTAATAGCTCGCCTTATCTGCAATATAGTTATGTGCGGTTGCAGAGTATTCTTAGAAAAGGGGGTAGGGTGAAGGGGGCAGGAGGTAGAGTTAAATTAGATAAAAATATTCTAAATAATTTAACAGCGAGTGATTTGAATGTGCTTAGAATATTAATTCGCTACCCTGAAGCAATTATGCAGGCGGCGCGGGAAAATGGACCGCATCTTTTGGCACAATATTTATATGACCTAGCCAATGCGATTAATTCTTTTTATCAAAATTCGCCAGTGCTTCAAGCGCGCGAACCGCTTAAAAGTTTTCGTTTGGGTTTAATTAAAACTGTGGCGGAGGTTTTAGCGCAAGGGTTAGGTATTTTGGGGATTAAGGTGGTGGAGAGAATGTAGTTAAGTAAGAGTAAGAACTTTAGTAGGTGTCATTCCCGCGGAGGCGGGAATCTAGAACTAAAAAGTTCCAATGACCAAGTTCAAAGTTCAAATAAACTTTAAAATTTACAATGATCAATTTACAATTTACAATAAATTTTCAATGAGCCAATGACTGAAAAAGTTAATTGAAAAATTGAAAATTAATTCATTTATTGGAAATTGGGATTTGGGATTTGGAACTTAAATTAATTTTATGATCAATTTTTCCGAATTAGAAGAAAGAATATTAAAGTTCTGGGAGGAGAACAATATATTCAATAAAACTTTAGAACAGGGGCGGAAGAGTGGTGCGCCGCGGTTTGTTTTTTGGGAAGGTCCGCCGACTGCCAATGGGAAGCCAGGACTTCACCATGTGCTCGCTCGCGCTTTTAAAGATTTAATTCCGCGTTATAAAACTATGCGTGGATTTTTGGTGGAAAGAAAAGCGGGTTGGGATACGCAAGGATTGCCAGTGGAATTACAAGTGGAAAAAGCTTTAGGATTTAAAGGTAAGCCAGATATTGAAAAATATGGCGTGGCAGAATTCAATGCTAAGTGTAAAGAAGACGTGTGGAAATACAAAACTGATTGGGAAAAATTAACCAAGCGGATTGGTTTTTGGTTGGATTTAGAAAAGCCGTATGTAACTTACGAAAATTATTATATTGAAAGTTTATGGTGGATTTTGAAAAAAGTTTGGGAAGCGGGATTTTTATATAAAGATTATAAAGTTTTACCGCATTGCCCACGGTGCGGCACGGCGCTTTCATCACACGAAGTGGCGCAGGGATATAAAGAAGTGGAGGACAAGGCGGTGTATGTGAAATTTAAAGTCAGAAAGTTAGAAAGTCAGAAAGTCAAAATTGACGACAATACTTATATTTTGTCATGGACTACAACGCCGTGGACGTTGCCGGGGAATGTGGCGCTCGCTGTAGGAGCGGATATTGCTTATCTAAAAGTTAAATTAGGTAGTGAATATTTTATTTTAGCTAAAGACCGATTAGGAATTTTATCTGATCAAGAATTTAAAATAGAAGAGGAAATAAAAGGCCAAGATTTGGTTGGGGTAGAATATGAACCATTATTTGATATTAAACCACTCCAAAATGCCAAATCGCATCGCGTGTATGCGGCGGATTTTGTAACTACAACTGATGGTACAGGTGTAGTGCATACGGCAGTAATGTACGGTGAAGAAGATTTTAATTTAGGCGCTAAATTTGGTTTACCAAAATATCACACTGTAGATGAAGCCGGTAAGTTTACTGAAGATGTAGTGCATTGGGCAGGTAAGTTTGTGAAAAATAAAGAAGTTGAGCAGGAAATTATTGATGATTTAAAAACGCGCGGATTGCTACTTAAAGTTGAATTGTACACACATGATTATCCATTTTGTTGGCGCTGTGCTACGCCACTACTTTATTATGCTAAACCATCGTGGTTTATTAAAATGTCAGCTTTACGCGAAGATTTGAAGGAAGCGAATGCTAAAATAAATTGGTATCCAGAACATATTAGAAATGGGCGTTTTGGGGAATGGTTAGAAAATGTTAAAGATTGGGCGATTTCGCGGGAAAGATATTGGGGAACGCCACTACCACTGTGGGTGTGTCAAACGTGTAGTAAAGTTGTTTGTGTTGGAAGTTTGGTGGAATTAGCAAAATTGTCTCCGAATCACGAATCACGAATCACGAATCAAGATTTTGATTTACATCGCCCGTTTATTGATGAAATTGTTTTACCATGTTCTTGTGGTGGAGAAATGAAACGTACGCCGGAGGTTTTGGATTGCTGGTTTGATTCGGGGAGTATGCCGCTCGCGCAGTGGGGATATCCGAATTTAGCAAATAGCCAAGAGCAAATGGCAGGAAGCTTCCCGGCGGATTATATTGCTGAGGCAATTGATCAAACACGCGGTTGGTTTTATACACTTCTTGCCGTGTCAACGTTACTTAAAAAATCCGGCGCGATAAAAGAAATTGATCAGGAAAAAATTACACCACCTTATAAAAATGTAATTTGCCTCGGCCATATTAATGACAAACAGGGGCAAAAAATGTCTAAATCAAAAGGTAATATTGTGGATCCGTGGGAAGTGATAAATAAATATGGAGTAGATGCTTTACGCTTTCATCTTTATACTAATAATCAACCGGGTGAGCCGAAAAATTTTGATATTAAATCAGTAGATGAAGTAGTAAAAAAAACGTTTTTGATTTTGATGAATGTGGTGACTTTTTATGAGTTGTATAAAGATGCTAACTCAGCGTCGTCTATTTCTACCAAATCAGCCAATGTGATGGATAGGTGGATTTTAGCGCTTTTGCAAGATGTTACGAATAAAGTCAGTGCACATTTGGATAAATATGAAATTACAGAAGCTGGGCGCTTGCTTTCCGATTTCGTAACTGATTTATCAACTTGGTATGTACGGCGCAGTCGTGATCGCTTTAAAGCTGGTGGTACGGAGCTTGCGCAAGCAGTACAAACTTTGGGCTATGTTTTAGGTGAGTTATCTAAACTATTGGCGCCGTTTGCGCCATTTACAGCTGAAGAAATTTATAAAAAGGTTGATGGCAGTTGCGAATCAGTGCATTTGGCTAATTGGCCAGAAGTTAAAGATTTGTCAGTTGAGCAAAATCAACTTTTAAGCGAGATGGCAAAATTAAAACAAGTGGTAGAAATGGCTTTAGCCAAACGTGCTGAAGCACAAATTAAAATTCGCCAACCACTTCGTTCGCTCAAAGTATCTGGTTTAGATTTATCTACTGAATTAAAACAAGTGTTAGCGGATGAAGTAAACGTGATGGAGGTTAAATTAGGTGACGGTGAATTTGGTGTGGAATTGGATACTGAATTAGACGACGAACTTAAAGCGCTTGGTACTTTGCGTGATTTTACGCGCGAAGTAAATGCTTTACGAAAAAAACTTGGATTTACAATTAAAGATTCAGCTGAACTTGCAGTATTTAGTCCGATAGAGTTTCAGGAGTTACTGCAGAAATATAATGACGAAATTTTACAATCAACTTTAACTAATAAAATTAAATTGACCGATGTAACTCAAGACCATGAATTTGAGATTGGTGATATAAAAATTAGCATTGGACTTATAAAATAAGAAAATGTCCACTTACTTAACTCACGCTTTAGTTTTGAATATTAAGCCGTGGCGGGAGGCCGATCGACTTTATACTTTGTACACTAAAAAAGTTGGTAAGGTGCAGGTGGTGGCGGCTGGCGCGCGGAAAGTTTTATCAAAACTCGCACCGCACTTATCACTATTTTCCGAAACTGAAGTAATGTTGGCGCACGGTAAATTATTTGATCGTTTGGCGGGCGCTAATTTACAAATTAATTTTTTATCTACCACACAAAATCCTAGAAGTGCGGCTTTGTCACAAGTGGTACTAGAAATTGCTAATTTAATTTTACCCGAAAGTACGCCTGATGAAGCAACCTATCAATTACTAAAAAATACTTTGCAAGATATTAATCAGATTGAGCGCATAACTGATAATATCAAATGGCGCGTGCCAGCTTACCGAATTTTATTATCCTTTTTGCATCAGATATTGAAACAAGCCGGACTCACTCTGGCGGTGGGGCACTGCGAATCGTGCCGTAATCAATTAGTTCAACCATTTAGTTTTGTGTGGGAACAACATGGTTTTGTGCATAATAAATGTTTATTAGCTGGAATTAAATACGTGCCAGTAAGCGAGGGCTTAGGTAATTGGTTTTTAAGTGGACAAGCGGCTGAGGTTTTGCCTGATACTACAATTTCCGCCGCGCTTAGTTTTATGTTAGATTATCTAAGCGGACATGTGGGGCGAGAGTTGAAGAGTGTTAAGGTGCTTAAGAGTTTGATGGTTTGAAATTTTCAATGATCAATTTACAATTTTCATTAAATTATCAATTTTCAATGTTACAATTACTAAGTCAAAATAATTGAAAAATTGTTTAATTGTAAATTTATTGTGAATTGATAATTGTAAATTGGAAATTAAACATTTGGGATTTATTTAGGATTTCGAATTTAGTATTTAGGATTTAAATGCTTATGTTCTCCGACAATTTTACTGATCCAAAATTTGCTAATCGCAATAAAACAATCGACTTAGCTAAGTTGGCTACTCAAGCTCGTAGGCGCCATCGCTTTGGCCTTGGTATTTTTGCTTTGGTGATAATTATTTTGGGTTGGGCATACTTCCAGTTCCAAAATACCAACAGCACTCATTTTAGTGAAGAATCCGTGCGGGTAATTTTAAATGGCCCAACCCAAGCACCAGCCGGGCAAGAGGTAGAATATATTATTAATTACGAAAATAATCAGCGCGTTGATTTGGTAGAGGTAGTGGTTGATTTACGTTTACCACTTGGTTTTAAAGTTGTTTCTAGTACACCGGCGCTTACTGATAACACGCGCCTTAACATTGGACAAATTGGTGGTTTTAAAACTGGACAAATTACTATTAAAGCACAAATTACTGGTTTGACTCGTGATAAAAAAATATTAGGCGCTTTGTTTAGTTATAAACCAGAAACCACAAAAGCTGAATTTGCTAAAACTTTAAGTTTAACAACTGAGCTTGTATCTTCGGTTTTAAATTTAGAGGTACCAGAATCTTTAGAGCAAGCAGTAGAACAGAATTTTATTTTACCAATTACTTATCGTAATAGTTCGGGAAATAAATTATCTAATTTGCTTTTAAAATTTGATTTGCCGGGTGGTTTTGAAATGGAGTTGCCCGCGCTGAATCCTGCGCCAAATTTAAATAATGTTTGGCAATTGCCTAACTTAGAAGCTGAAGCTCAAGGCAAAGTAGAATTGAAAGGGAAATTTACTACTACAAGCGGATTATCATCTGATATTAAAATAGCAGTTGGTTTTTTTGACGCCGAGGGTAAAAATTTTGTTTTGCAAGAAGAAAAAAATGTAGCAGTAAAATTAATTAAGGCGGCTTTGAATTTGGATTTAACAGTTAATGAGGAAAATACTAAAAGTGCGGTGGAGCTCGGGCAAGAAATAAATTTTCAGTTAAGTTATAGTAATGGCGGCGAGGTGCCAATAAAAAATTTAACACTGAAAGCCCAACTAGATGCTAAATGGTTTGATTTAAGTAGTTTTAAAGATGATAGTAGTGGTCATTTAAATACTGAAACAGGGGCAGTTGAGTGGACTGCCAAAGAAGTGCCTAATTTAGAAAATTTACCCGCTGGCGCGCGAGGATTAGTGGGATTTAGAATGCGATTAAAAGGTAATTTACCAACTGGAGTGGTAAAGCCCGCTAGCTTTACTTCGCGCGCAGAAATAAGTGGTGAGGAAGTATTAAATGGCATTAAACAAAATATTACTACGTCGGCAAATGAAGTGGTGAGTAAAATTTCAACTAATTTAATTTTAGAAACCGAGGCGCGTTATTTTACCGATGAATTAATTAAAGTTGGTTCCGGCCCCTTACCACCTAAAGTTTTCGAGACCACAACTTACGTTGTTTATTTCCGATTAAGTAATACTTTAAATGAAGCTGATAATTTGGAAGTTACCACCACTTTGCCGGCTGATGTAATTTGGACTAATCAAGCCAATACTAGTGTAGGTAATAAACCAACCTATAATCCCAATACACGCGAAGTAAAATGGATTTTAAATCGTTTGCCGGCTGGGGCAGGTACCGTATTTGCCAAACCAGAAGCTAGCTTTGAAGTGGCGATTACGCCTAAGGAGAGCGATGCTGATAAAATTTTTGTGCTCACTAGAACTACAGCACTTTCGGCGCGTGATACTTTTTCTAATGCTGCAATTTTAAAAACCGCGCGATTTTTAACCACCGAACTTTTGGATGATTTAGGTGCAACAGGTAAGGGGGCGGTGAGTAGGTAGTAGTTAGCCACTAGTTCCTAGCCAATAGCCACTAATGTTGTCATTCCCGCGGAGGCGGGAATCCAAATATAAAAAATCCTAAATCCTAATATCTAATTTCTAAATAAATCCCAATGACGAAAATCCAAATGATTTAAATATTTAAATTTATAACAATGAGTAAAAAAATAAGAGTCCTAATTGGTGTAGCAATTTAGGACTCTTTTTTGAAGTATAGATGTATTTTAGTTAACAATCCGGGCCAGGTATGCTCTATTATACTAGCCAAACCAAAAGGAATAGCTGTGGTTAGTGAAGTTAATCCAATAGCGTAAAGAATTGAAGATAATGATAATATTTTTAATTCTGGTGAATGTAAACTTATAGCAATAATAATTATTGCTATGCTTCCAACCTCAAAACTAAATTTAATTTTACCCCAATCATTAGCGCCACTTAATCGTTTAATACCGAAATGAGAAATAATTCTTTTTAGTATAGCAGCCATTAAGAAAAGAGTCATTTCAATTCCACTAATTGACCACCACAACCAATCAGGTAAAAATCGTTTAAGATAAAACCATGGACCGATTAGCATTATTTTATCAGCCATTGGATCAATATTTTTACCAGTTTCACTAATTTGTTCAAACCCACGCGCAACGTGACCGTCGATGAAATCGGTGGCGGTTGCTACCATAAAAGTAATGAAGGCCGCAAGATATGCCCCCTCGTCTAACATAGTATAGAGTGGATAGGCAAGCATGGCTCGAAGGTATGATATTATATTAGCAACGGTAAAATATTCGCCCTTTTCAATTGCCAACCATTCGATGGCTCGCCAAAATATGTTGAGTGGTTCTCCGGATTGTTTTTTAGAGTCTATCTTATTTTTCAATTTGTTATGGAACTGTTTGAAGATAACTAAAAAATAGTCATCCTTTATTTTTATTACGCTTTCTTTATTATTCATTATTTTTTCCTTTTTTATTTTGCCTTTACCTTAGCAACTTAAGGGGTGTATAGTCAAGTGCTTAAAAAATCATTATACTTTGTTTGTATGATTTTATTCCTAAAACAAGGCGGTTTGGTAATAGTTGATATTTTGTTGGAAATCATAAATTTCCCAATTTGGTGGTATGGGGCGTGGTTTAAAAAGGTTTTTAGCTTAGCCGTATTTGCCATTAAAAATGCTTGGGCGCAATTAGAGTTGTATAATTTGGCTAACAATTTAACCACGCCGATGTTTGGTCGTTACAGTACAATTAGTCGAATTTTAAGCGCGGTGGTAGTAGTTTTGATTACACTTGGCCGTGTGTTTCAAATTTTAATAGTCAGCTTGTGGTATTTAGCGATTTTGGTTTTATGGTTGGGGCTTTGGCCAGTTAGCTTGTGGTTAGTAGTTAGCTGGTAGTTTGTAGCAGGTGGCTCGTAGTCATTGCGAGGAGGCCATCAGGCCGACGCGGCAATCTCTCAAAATTATCAATTTACAATTCTCAATTTTCAATAAATTTTCAATTTTTAAAATTTTCAAATATTGGAACTTTATTTGAAATTTGAACTTGGAAATTGGGATTTAAACAATTTGGATTTAATATCAATGCCTATCAATCAATCTCAAAACATTACATCAGCTGAAATTTTAGCTTTGGCACGGCGAGAGCGGTTTTTGCATATTTATCATCTACTACCATCGGTGGTGGCGGCGGCTTGCTTTCTGATATTTTTGTCGTCACTTTATGCCAAGGATTTTATAGGTTCTAGTAATTTGTTATTTGAATCAAGTGGCAATTTTTTTTGGTGGGGAATTATTTTGGCAAGTTTTAGTTGGTACCTGTGGCAGGGCAGTAATAAAAATTTAAAATCGTCAGCCAATAATTTATTAAAATTTCGTGCAGGGTTTGAAACCGAAGCGTTTGCCATTTTAAGTGAGAGTATTAAACAATCACAATCTGGTAGTAATTCGCCCTTTAATTTTTTAGTGCTAATTAAAGTTCTATTAAATAAGCCGGTCGGTAATTTAATTATCAATCGTTTAGATATAGATAAAAAAATATTTTTAACTAGTTTGGCCAAAGTACTTAAAGAAGAAAATAAATTAAGTATAGATGATTGGTTAAATTTTGTATCAGCTGTTAATTTATCGACTCCTCCAATTACTATTTTAGATTTATGGCGATTAAGTTTTGAACAAAGCCCAGCAGTTAGAAATTTAGCCCAAGGATTTGGTTTTGGGCTACGTGATCTAGAAGAAATTTTAGTGTGGCTTGAGCTGCGTTCTAATTTTATTGTTAAATTAAATAGTCGAGCGCGAATTAGAGAATGGGGTATAAATTATTTTTTTGATAATTTATACTCTTGGTTAAAATATTTTAAACTCAATTATTTAACAATTGATTTAACAGCCGCAGTTTGGCAGGGCCGAATTGAACCGGTAGTGGCTCGGGCAGGTGATTTATCAAAATTATATAACTTAGTAACCACTAGACAGAGTTTAGTGGTAGTGGGGGAATTAGGTGCTGGTAAAAGCATTTTACTCACTGGGCTAGCTCAAACAATGTTAAATAGTAATCAAGCTATTAAGTTGTTAAAATTTAATAATAAAAAAGTTAATTTAAGTATTAAAGAATTACAGAAGATTTTAGACCAAGCCGTACAGGCAGAAGATATTGCTTTAATGTTTGATGACATAGAAAAAATGGCACTGGATAATAAATTTTGCGATGTAATAGCCAACGTTATTATCAAACATCAACTGCCAATTATTTTAACCACTACTCCAGAATTTTGGCAGAGAAAATTTTGCCAGTCATTTTTGGGGCAAACTATACAGTCAGTGTATTTAACACCGCTTAGTAGGGCAGAAGTTTTAGGAGTTTTGCTAGCAAAGTTATCAAATATTGAGGCTGAATACAAAGTATTTTTTACGTACTCGGCACTGCGAGCAATTTGTGAATTGAATGCCAAGTTTTTAATAAATGAATTGTCAGCCCCCGGCAATCTAGTAGAATTAATGAAAAAAGTAGCACAGTATGTTTTAAGCACATCAGAAGCCATACCTCGTGTACGGGCACATCATGTAGCCGAAGTGGTAGCAAAAGTTTCAGGTCGCGCTTTGCGACAAGTGATGGGTAAAGATGTAGTGTCGTTAGAGGATAGTATGCAACAAAAAGTTTTTGGTCAGGATAAAGTAATAGCGCAGGCAATTAATTTTTTAACTAAATTAAATTCACGAAATATTAATCAGCCACTGGCTTCGTTTTTGGTAGTAGGCGGGCGTGGGGTGGGTAAAACAGAATTTGGGCGCGCCTTAGCGCAAGCTTGGTTTGGTAGTAGTAATAATTTTTTGTTGTTAGAACCAACTATGGCGGAGAGTTTTTATAAAAATAATATTTTGGATAAAAAAATATTAGCTGATTTATTCAGAACTAATCCCTCATCGGTTATATTGGTTAAGCATTTGGAAAATTGGCCCGAGGAGTTAAGGCAATTTTGGTTGGGAGTTGTTCGTGAGGCCGAGTTTGATTTGTATAATCAAATAGTAATTGTTACGTCGCTAGTGAATAAAAAAATATTAGGTTTTGATCAACACTTATTATTTCAACCCTTATCACTTGAAGTGGCAAGGCAATTGACGCGTAAGATGATTCAGGAAATTATGGAAATGCAAAAATTACCTAAGATGTTGTTGGCAGATAAATTTATAGAGGAATGTGTACGCGAGGGGTTTGATTCAGTTTGGGGCGCGCATAATTTGCGCCAGTATATTGAAGATAAATTAGTTAAGTATTAAAAAATACATTTAGTCGTCATTCCCGCGCAGGCGGGAATCTAGTACAGATACTTAATGGTTTGACGCTGGATTCCCGTTTTGACGGGAATGACAACAAACGCTTTAGTTCTGTAGGAATTAAATAACACTCTGAAAATCATTTATCCTTTTTTTAAAAAGGTAGATGATTGTTCAGAGTGTGTTTTGGAAATTATTTCCGCTGTTTTGACTTGGGCACATGGAGTGTCCAGTAGCCGATATTTTTTCGGCCTTCGGGTTTGAAATATATTTTAAATTTATATGTTTCAGTTCCCTTACCCATTATTTATTGTATTTGGTTGTATGAGTCAAGCTGGATTACGTTGTGAGGTTTTCCCTTACCGTCGGTTAATCCTGGACAAAAGTTTGTTTGATCCACCATCATAGCAGTTAGGAAACGAGCGATTTCCTCATTAGTGTGAGAACTTTTTGGCTCAACATACCATTGACATTTATTATTTTGTTTTTTCATTTTGTTATCCTTGTTTATGTTTAGCTAAATTTTAGCAGAAAAATGAAAATTGTCAATCGGTTGCCAAAAAGGTGATATTCTTTTAAAGTATAAGTATTGTTATTTTTAATTTTTGTCATTCTGAAGGAGTAAGGCGACTGAAGAATCTCTGAGATCCTTCACTGTTGACGCTCAGGATGACAGTTGGTTGTTTATCTTAATGACTAAAACTAAAGAATTAAGTTTAATGGACAAGGTGATATCGCTAGCTAAACGGCGGGCCGTCTCGCCAGCCGGGCGGACGAGCCTCGCCTTACTATAACTAATCCATATCTATTGTATGAAATCAAATCAAAATGTAATGGACAAAATTATTTCTCTTTCCAAACGGCGGGGATTTATTTTTCCGTCTTCGGAAATTTATGGGGGTTTAAATTCTTGTTATGATTATGGCCCTTTAGGAGTAGAGTTAAAAAACAATGTGAAGCGAGCGTGGTGGAAAGAAATGGTGCAAATGCACCAAGATATTACAGGGCTTGATTCATCAATTCTTATGCACCCAAAAATTTGGGAGGCCTCGGGGCATTTAGCTAATTTTACTGATCCACTGGTTGATTGTAAAAAATGTAAGAAACGTTTTCGAGCTGACCATCTACTTGAAGATTTTCGGAGTTTGTATCCGAAATGGGAAAAAGAAGCGCCACGAGAACTTACTGAATTGGCTTGTCCAGAATGTGGTGGTGAGTTAACTACCAAGCGCGATTTTAATTTAATGTTTAAAACATTCCTCGGGCCAGTGGAAGAATCAGCTGCCGAAATTTATTTACGCCCAGAAACTGCCCAAGGTATTTACGTTAATTTTTTGTCGGTTCAACAAAGTACGCGCTCTAAAATTCCATTCGGGATTGCGCAAATCGGTAAAGCGTTTCGCAATGAAATTACACCGGGTAATTTTACTTTCCGAATGCGTGAATTTGAACAAATGGAAATGCAATGGTTTGTAAAGCCCGCCGAAGCTGAAAGATTTTTTGAGGAATGGAAAGAGAAAAGAATTAAATGGTATTACAACTTAGGTATAAAATCAGGTGCGATGAATTTCCGTGCCCATGGTCCAAAAGAATTAGCGCATTATGCTAAAGCCGCGGCCGATGTGGAATATGATTTTCCATTTGGTAAAAAAGAATTAGAAGGCGTGCATAACAGGGGCGATTGGGATTTATCGCGTCATACTAAATTTTCTGGGCAGGATTTAAGTTATCGCGATGAAGTAAGTGGCGAAAAATATGTACCGTGGATTATTGAGACCTCGGCCGGGGCTGATCGAGCCACACTCGCTTTCCTTTGTGATGCTTATACAGAAATTGAGGGTGGCCGTTCCACTACTACTGAAGCTAATAAAGAAGTGGAAGTAGTTTTACGACTCCATAAAGATTTAGCGCCTTATAAAGTGGCGATTTTGCCACTGGCTAAAAAACCAGAATTAACTACGGTCGCGAATAATATTTGGCAGGATTTATCTAAACAATTTATGGTTGATTATGACGAAGCATCATCAATCGGACGAAGATATCGCCGCCAAGACGAAATCGGCACACCGTATTGTATTACAGTTGATTTTGAGACCGTGACTGATAAAAAAGTTACAGTCCGTGACCGTGATACTATGAAGCAAGAGCGGGTGAGTGTGGAAGAGCTTAAAGATTATTTGAGAGAAAAGTTGAAGTAAAAAAGTGTTCTAATGTTCTAGTGGTATAATGTTTTAATGGAAAAGTATCATGAAAATCAATCACTACAAACTACCCAACGGTTTAAATATTATTTTAGCAAATGTCCCCGGCACAAAAACATTGGCCGTGGAAGTTTTAGTGCATACTGGTTCGCGTTTGGAGACGCCTCAAGAAGCAGGTCTGGCTCACTTTTTAGAGCACATGCTTTTTAAGGGTACTAAAACATGGCCAACCGCCGAAGCTCTTACTCAATTGATTGATAGCTTGGGCGCGGATTACAATGCCTTCACCAGCAAAGAAATTACTGGTTTTTATATTAAGGCCGCCTCAGAACACGCACCCACTATGATGCAGGCGCTATCAGAAATGATTTGGCAATCTAATTTAGATGCAAATGAAATGACGCGTGAAAAAGAAGTGGTTGTGCAAGAAATAAATATGTACGAAGATAACCCCCTAATGTATATTGAGGATGTTTTAGAAGGTGAGTTGTTTAAAGGCCACAATTTGGGCAAATTAATTAGTGGTACACGGCAGTCAGTGCGTGCGCTTGAACACAAACAAGTAAATAATTTTTTAAATAAATTTTATCATCCAGCCAATATGGTGGTAACAGTAGCCGGTGAAATAAATAAAAATACTAAAAGTTTAGTAAGCAAATTTTTTAATGTTAAACGTCCGCGCGGGTTAACCCCAAGTTTTTCCGGTCGTGTATCTATTCAAACTAAACCACGGCTAGCTCTTAAATTTAAAGATACTGAACAAGTGCAATTGGCTTTAGGCCTGCCCGCTTTACCACTTCGGCATAAACAAAATGCGGCGCTTGATGTAATGAGTATTATTTTAGGTGGCAATATGAGCTCGCGTTTGTTTGTTCGCTTGCGTGAAAAAGAAGGGCTTTGTTATTCCATTCGGGCGGGCAATATGTCGTACGAAGGTGCGGGTGTTTTTACAGTGCAAGCTGGGCTTGATAAAAACCAAATACCCAAAGCAGTTAAATCAATTAAAGAAGAATTAGAACGTATGGTTCGCGAACCAGTAAGTAGTGCTGAACTTAATAAAGCCAAGCAATTTGTGCGTGGTAAATTTATTTTAGGATTAGAAGATTCAGCCGCAGTCGCTGGATTCTTATGTAAGCGTTATTTACTAGAACATAAATTACAAGCGCCCGAGAAATTTTTAGAAGAGATTAATAAAGTTACGATAGCCGACATAAGCGCAGTGGCGCGTGCAGTAATTCGTCCCAAGTGTTATACTTTAGGTATTATTGGACCATTTAAAAAAGAGGGGGAGTTGCGTGACTTATTGAAAAAATAATTAAGCCAATTTAAAATTTATCATTTTAACTATGCCTATTGATTCTCAATCGCGTATGTTGGACATTTCCTTTACTACTTTAATTAAAGTGGTAGTAGTGATAATTTGTGGATATTTTTTGTATCAAATATTTGATATTTTAGCACTACTTTTTGTGGCGTTAATTTTATCCACTGCGCTTGATCCGTGGGTAGATTTTTTGGAACATCGGCATTTACCACGCACTTTGGCGGTAACTTTGATTTATTTAGTATTATTTGTAGTAGTAACTTTGGTGGTAGTTTTAATGATACCGCCACTAGCTAAACAATTAGGTGAACTGGCGCAATCATTCCCTTATTATTATACAAAAATTTTATCTAGTGTTTCTAAGTTTGAAACAGTAGGTAATGATCAAGTGGCCACATCATTGCAAAGTGTTTTGCAATCACTTGGCGCCTCACTTGGTCAAGCTACTTCATCGGTAGTTTCAGCCCTCGCTGGATTATTTGGCGGCTTGGTGCAATTTGTACTAACTTTAGTAATTACTTTTTATTTAATTGTGGATAAAAATGGCGTGCGCCGATTGATTCGTTCAGTTACGCCAGCCAAGCATCAACCTTATATCACGCAATTAATGAATCGTATTCAAGCCAAGCTTGGGTTGTGGTTACGTGGTCAAGTATTTTTAATGCTGATAATTGGCGTGCTTAGTTATTTGGGTTTAATAACCTTGAGTATGCCATATGCTTTAGTGCTGGCACTGTGGGCGGGCCTTACTGAAATTATTCCTTATGTGGGGCCAGTGCTTGGCGCTATACCAGCTTTATTTTTGGCTTTAACAGTTTCGCCACTCACCGCGTTATTTGTTTTAATACTTTATATTATAATTCAGCAACTAGAAAATAATTTTATTGTGCCGCAAGTTATGAAAAAAGCCGTGGGTTTGAATCCAATCGTTTGTATCGTAGTAGTTTTAATTGGAGCAAAGCTCGGTGGAATTGTAGGGGCGATTATTTCTATTCCAGTAGCCACCGCGGTAACAGTATTTTTATCAGATATTTTTGGTGAAAAATGGGCGGCGGAGAATAAGTTGGAGACGTAGTTTAGTAAGTAAGAGTAAGAGGATAGAGTAAGAATTTTAGAAAATCATCAATGACTAGTTTTTAATGTATAAAAATACCCAAGACCCAAATCCCAAAATCGAATTTTAAATTTATAATTTTAAATCAATTTTTAATGATTTAATTTTCAAACATTTAATCT
>JBBTZY010000047.1:0-5630 GCA_038061115.1 Patescibacteria group bacterium
AGATTGGGATATTTTGCATATTCCGTTTTGGGGTAATTTACCAATTGGTTGGTGGTACATTCCAATTTTTATTATTGTAATTGTCGCCACAGCTTTTTCAGTGAATGAAACTGATGGGTTAGATGGTTTAGCCGGCGGAATTTTAACTACCGCCTTTACTGCTTACACTGCCATTGCTTTTTGGCAGGGTAAATTTGATTTAGCTATTTTTTGCGCGGTAATTGTGGGAGCACTTATTTCATTCTTATGGTTTAATATTAATCCAGCCCGATTTTTTATGGGTGATACTGGCGCGATGTCGTTAGGCGTTACTTTAGGTGTAGTAGCCATGCTCACTAATACCGCTTTATTTTTACCGATTATTGGTTTTGTTTTTATGCTTGAATCAGCTTCGGTTATTATTCAAGTGGCTTCTAAAAAATTGCGTGGCAAAAAAGTTTTTTTGTCAGCGCCACTTCACCATCATTTGGAAGCGATTGGTTGGCCCGAACCCAAAGTAGTCATGAGATTATGGCTTATTTCAGGCGTGAGTGCGGCCGCAGGTTTAGTAATGGTTCTACTTGATAAAGGAATGTAATTATGTATAAAGATTTAAAAAAAAAGCGAGTGCTTGTGCTGGGTTTAGGTTTGCATGGCGGCGGTGTGGCGGTGGCGCGCTTTTTGGTTCGCGCCGGCGCTTATGTAACAGTGAGTGACAAAAAAAATAAATCAGAACTCGCACTAAGTTTAAAAAAATTAAAAAATTTATCCATTAAATATGTTTTGGGTGAGCATCCAGAGTCGCTCCTTCAAAATTGTGATTTAATTGTTCAAAATCCGGGTGTGCCGGCTGATTTATTGTTGCTTAAACAAGCTCGTAAGCAAAAAATACCCATTGTCAATGAGGCCAGTTTATTTTTTAAGTATTGTCCGAGTGATTTTGTTGTGGGTATAACTGGTAGTCGGGGTAAATCAACCACGAGCGCATTACTTGGCGCGATATTAAAATTATGGCGTAATGATACTACTGTAGCTGGTAATATTCGCGATCAATTAATGTTTGATGTTTTGCCGACCATAAAAAAACATACGCCGGTAGTTTTAGAATTGTCCAGTTGGCATTTGGAAATAATGGGTGAATACAAAATACGCGTACCCAATGCTTTAATTACCAATATTTTTCCAGAACATTTAAATAGATATAAATCATTTGCTAGTTATCGGGCGGCCAAAGAACAAATTTTTAAATGGCAACAAGGTCGTGATAATTTAGTTTTAAATTATGATAATAAATACACTCGTCAGTTTGCTAGTCAAACCGTAGCCAAAGTTTGGTGGTGGTCAATTAAAAATAAGGTTAGTCGAGGTTGTTTTGTAAAAAATAAGACCGTTTATTTTAAAAATAAATCTAAAGTAGTTAGTTTATTTGATTTATTTGATATAAAATTATTGGGCGAACACAATTTAGCCAATGTTTTAGCGGCAACAACTTTAGCTTGTGCTATTGGCGTACCAATTAATTATATAAAAAAGGGAATTAAAAATTTTACAGGGTTACATGATCGTTTAGAAATAATTGCGGTTGTAAAAGGAGTTTCTTATTATAATGATACTTCAGCTACTTCACCTGAAGCAGTTATTTCGGCTTTAAATACTTTATCAACCAAGCCGATAATTTTAATTGCGGGTGGGGTAGATAAAAATTTAAATTATAAAGAATTAGCGGAAGTTATTAAAAAACGAGTTAAACAATTTATTTTATTACCTGGCACAGCGAGTGATAAAATTATGAAGTCGCTTGGTAAAAATTATAAATTTAAAGCAGCTGGTAATATGTCGGTGGCGGTTACTTTGGCTAAAAAAATAGCAAAGGCGGGCGATATTGTATTACTTTCACCAGGCGCTGCTAGTTTTAATTTATTTAAACACGAATTTGATAGAGGTGAGCAATTTAAGACCGCGGTTTTTAAATTAAAGAAATATAAATCCCAGTAATACAACTTCACTTAAGCTGTCGCCAAATTAGCACTTAATTATGTTATCTTCTGAAATTATAATTTAATTGTTAACTATCAACTTACCTAGCGCTTTATTTTGGCGCAGTGAAGTTGATATACTGGGTATGGAAAAATTTACTTCACCAAACAGCCGACCTGATTATTTTTTTATCACCGCTTTAAGTTTGATAGTGATAATTGGTTTAGTATTTCTTACTTCAGCTTCGGTGGCTGTTGGTTTTCAAAGATTTGGCGATACTTATTATTATTTAAAACACCAAGTGCTAGTCGGACTTTTACCAGGAGTACTATTATTTATTTTTTTTAGTCGGTTTGATTATCATAAATTAAAAAAATTTGCACTTTGGTTTTTTATTATCTCTTTAATTTTATTGGGGCTTATTTTTGTACCGGGTTTGGGTTTGAATTTAGGTGGGGCGCGTCGTTGGCTCGCTCTTGGGCCATTTGTATTTCAACCTAGTGAATTAATTAAATTAACCTTGGTGATTTATTTAGCGGCTTGGTTTGAAGCGGCGGGTGAAAATGTAAAAAGTTTGGTTAAGGGTTTTTTGCCATTTGTTATAATTTTAGCTTTAACTTTAGGTTTGATTATTTTGCAACCTGATTTAGGCACCACCTCAGTAGTTGGCGTGGCGGCGATTGCGATTTATTTAGTAGCGGGAGCAAAGTTTTCACACTTAGGAGTATTGGCCATGGGCGGAATCACTGCACTTTGGTCAATCATTAAAATTTTTCCACATAGTGTAAAACGTATAACAGTTTTTTTAAATCCTGAGCTTGATCCGCAAGGTATTGGCTATCATATAAATCAGGCACTTCTCGCCGTTGGTTCGGGTGGATTGTTCGGCTTAGGGCTTGGCTATTCACGCCAAAAATATCAATATCTTCCTGAAGTCACTGGTGATTCTATTTTTGCCATAATGGCCGAGGAATTAGGATTTATTTTAAGTGTGGTATTTTTGTTAATAATCTTTACTTTTTTATTTCGGGGCTTGCGAATTGCTTTACGCGCGCCCGATGCCTTTGGTACATATTTAGCGACTGGTATTATGGTTTGGTTTGGCTGGCAAATTTGCATAAATGTAGCTTCCATGATAAATATTATGCCACTAACAGGCGTGCCCTTGCCATTTGTTTCCGCTGGCGGTAGTGCCTTACTTACCGCACTGGCCGCTTGTGGCATAGTAGTTAATATTTCTCGTCATATAAAATGGAACGAAAAGAATTAACCCACGCACCAGATCCGACTCAAGTCGGAACGGTGCGGGGTTTCGCTTTATAAAATTACAAACCAAAATAATCAATGATTAATACTCTAGCAACAAAACATATTAGATTACATAAGCTCACCATTGTTTGCGCGGGTGGTGGAACTTTGGGTTCAGTAACTCCGCTTTTAGCTGTGGCTCAGGAATTAAAAAAACAATTAATTGGGTATGAGGTACGTTTGGTTTGGTTTGGTACTAAAAATGGCCCAGAAAAAGAAATAGTTTCATCTAAAGATTTTGAATACATTATTATTCCAACTGGAAAATGGCGACGTTATTTTGATTTAAAAAATATTATTGATTTGTTTTTAATTGTTTATGCCACGGTGCAGGTTTATATTTGGTTAATAAAAAATAAAGCCGACATTGTTTTAACCGCTGGGAGTTTTGTGGCAGTACCAGTAGGTGTGGCCGCTTGGCTTTCGCGGGTACCAGTGGCAATTCATCAGCAAGATGTGAAAGTGGGACTAGCTAATAAAATTCTAGCGCCATTGGCTTCTTTAATCACCACAACTTTTGAAAATTTAAATAAATATTTTTCAATTGGTAAGTGTTTTTACACTGGTAATCCAGTACGTCAAGAATTTTTAAATTATATTCCATCACAAACAGTCAGCGGCCGCGAACAGTTTGTGATGGAGGTAAAAAATAAATTAGGTTTGAATTTAAATTTACCAGTGCTTGCAGTTATTGGTGGTGGTACTGGGGCCGCCAGTTTAAATAGCATAATTTATGAATCACTACCAGAATTAGTAAAAAATTGGCAAGTAGTTCATTTGGTTGGTCGCGATAAGTTAGATCAAATTTATAATCACGTTAATTATCATAAGTTAGATTTTACGACTGATTCATTAAGTGTTTTACTGCCAGCTGATTTGGTAATCACCCGTGCTGGGCTTGGCACTTTAACAGAATTAGGTATACTTCATAAAACAATTATTGTTGTGCCAATGTCTAAAAGTCATCAGGAAGCTAATGCTGAGTTGATAGCGGAAAAACAAGCTGGTTTATATTTACACCAAGAGGAATTGACTAGTGGTGATTTGGTTGCTAATGTAAACAAGCTTTGGAATGATGTTGATCGCCGGGAAATGTATGCTGGTAATTTAGCAAAGTTGTTTCCAAAAGATGGGGCGGAGAGAGTTGTAGGGCATATTTTGCGATTATTAAAGGATGTCATTGCGAGGAGCGAGTAAGGCGAGCGACGAAGCAATCAATCATAAATTCCCAAGACCCAAATCCCAATTCCCAAAATTATTAAACTATATTTTGTACTACTTGGGGATTGGATCTTGGGATTTGGCCTGCCTGCCGGTAGGCAGGGAATTAAACGCTTTAGTCATTTTTAGAAATTAGTTATTAGAAATTAGAAATTTGTTTAATTTTTTTAAAGAGTAATACGTTTTGTTTGTTATATGTCATTATTAAATCAAGCCACTAGAATTTATATGATCGGTCTCAAGGGCGTGGGCATGACAGCTCTCGCTCAGCATTTGCTAGCCCAAAATAAAGAAGTATGGGGGAGTGATGTAGCGGAAGATTTTGTCACCACTCCAGTGCTTAAAAAATTAGGTCTTAAAATTTATGATAATTTTTCAGCTGAACATATAAATGGTCAGATTGATTTAGTAATTCGCTCTACAGCTTACGGCGCAAATAATATTGAAGTACAAACAGCCGAATCAAAAAAAATTCCGATTCTTACTTACCCTGAAGCGCTTGGAGAGTTAACAGCTGGTTACCAAGGCATAGCGGTCGCAGGTTCACATGGCAAAACTACTATTTCAGCGATGCTTTCCCACATCTTAAAACACACCAACCTAAACCCTCGTGCCATTGTTGGTTCCCTCGTTCCCCAGTTTGGTGGTAATGCTTTAATTGGTTCTGGTGATATTTTTGTGTATGAGGCCGATGAATATCAAAATAAATTTCAATATTTTTTGCCCCGTGGCATAATTCTAACCAGTGTTGACTGGGATCATCCAGATTTTTTCCCTACCCCAAATGATTACGAAGCCGCTTTTGTTAATTTTTTAAAAAAAATACCATCAGATGGATTTATCGTTCCGTGTTTTGATTCACCAATAGTAAAAAAAGTTGTGACTGAGGCGGGATTGCAGCCCGAACAAATTATTAGTTATGGCTTGCGCGAGGGCGAGTGGCGCTTAGTACGTACTTGGCTAGATGAAGGTAAATGGCATTTTTCAGTGGCTCACGGCGAGGAGTTTATAGGTGATTTTTGGCTGCGTTTAATTGGTTCACATAATGTGGCCAATGCTATGGCGGCGCTCGCTTGTGCCACAAAACTCGTGGTAGATATAGAAATAATTCGCCAAGCACTGGCTAGCTTTGAAGGTACGGCGCG
>JBBTZY010000048.1:0-5372 GCA_038061115.1 Patescibacteria group bacterium
AGAAAACCTGAACCCGGGCGAAGTAGATCAAGTTAAAAAAGTTGCTAAAGAATTACTAGTCAGATTGAAAGCAGAAAAGCTGGTTTTGGATTGGAAGCGAAAAGAAGAAACCCGAGCCGATGTGAAGATAACCATCCGCGACCTACTTTATGACGAGCTACCCGGTCCGACATACACCGAACCAGACTGCGAAGATCGATCCCAGAAGGTGTACTTTCACGTTTATGACAACTACGTGGACGAGAGAGTGAACGTTTATGCTTGATCAAAATTTATGCAAATTGAATCAAAACAACAAATTCTAGAACGTCGGAAAAATATTGAGCAGGAGATTATAAATACACTTAAAGAAATTAAGAGTGATTTTTCTTTAGCAGATGTGCAGAATATTATTTATCACGAACAGGATAATGATGATATGACTAAAGTTATATCCATATTTGATTGTGGTGGTGATATAGCAGAAATGAATGAAATGCTTGAGTTAGCAAGTGATGCGTGGAATTACTTTCCACACAAAGTTCTCGGCGGCATTTCGCCAGCCGAAGTATTATTGGAATACCAAAACAAGCAAGAAAAATAATTATGCTAACACATTATCTAGTAATTACATGCCAACGTTCTTGAGAATGTGAGAATGTGGAGGTTGAATTTTATGAATAAGTTTATAAATCAATTGTGAGATTGATTTTTTAGTAAATTTGAGGTAGTATAATAATGCGCTTGAGTGGCGCATTTGTGTATTCTATTGCTATTAACCCCACCTAACCTCCCCTTTAAGGGGAGGAATCATGATATTATGTCAAATAACCAAAAAATTGATATTGTGATGTTTAATATGTCGTCGTACGCTGATTGGCAAAAAGGTTATGCCAATCGCAATTTACATATTTTACATCATTTATTAAAAGATGAACGAGTAAGAAAAATTGTGGCGATTGATTATTTGCCATTTACTTTTCGTCGTGCCATACGCGCTTGGTTAGAGGGTGTGGTGCGCGGGCCAGAAGGCGAAACACTAGTTAGAAATATTGGTCGTCGTTTAACAGCGGTAAAAAATAGTGAAATCACTAAGGTTGGTTATGGTTTATCAGATCAGGATCAAAATGTCGTAGCTTATAAATTATTTAATTATAGTAGTATCACAAGTTTTTTTAGCGAAGAATTATTTTTAAAACAATTAGTAAAAGATTTAGATAAATTAGATTTAAAAAACGTGGTACTGTGGTCGTATTTACCAACTTTTGCCGGTTACTTTAAACGCCTTGGTGAAAAATTATCAGTTTTTGACGCAGTAGATAATTGGTTACTAAATTCCGATTTTAAAAAATTTGTAGGGAAGTTAAAACAGAATTATCAAATCATTCGGTATAAAGCTGATTTGATTTTTACTACTGCGCCAGCACTGGTTGATTTTTTCGAACGCGATCAAAATTGTTATTTTGTGCCCAACGCTGTTAATTTACCAAGTGTTGATAATAAAATTTTAGTGGGGCGCGATATTGTAAGTATTCCAAAGCCAATTATTGGTTATTGTGGGGTAATTCAAGAAAATAGAGTTGATATTAATTTGATTGTCGCTGTGGCTAAATTAAATCCGAATAAATCTTTTGTGCTCCTTGGGCGTGTATCAGCCGGACTTAAAAAAATTGTTAAACAAAAGTTATTACCACTTAAAAATGTTTATTTACTCGGTCGTAAACCGCATTTAGAAATTCCATCATACACTTCTAATTTTGATGTTGGTTTTATTCCTTATTTAATAAATGATTTTAATGCCGTCACGAATTCACTTAAATTATATGAATATTTAGCTAGTGGTAAGCCAGTGGTTGCAACACCTACCTCGGGCGCGGAAGAATTTAAGGATTTAGTTTATTTGGCAAATACTCCGGAAGAATTTAGTCAGAGTTTAACTAAGGCACTGGGTGAAGATAATTTTGAATTAAAACAAAAAAGAATTGCTGTGGCTGGTGAAAATATTTGGGGCAAGCGAGTGGATTTTATGTTGGGGAAGATAACTGAGCAACTGGAAAAATTGAGTTAATTTAGTGGGCTTGACAAAGTCCGCGCCAAGCCCCAATGCTAGGCATTGGGGTCTCCATCGCGCTTGACAATAATAAGTAGTTAGGTGTAAGATGTAGTCAAATAAAATATATAATAAAAATATTCGTTCATTAACTTAAAGGTGATAAAATGAAAAATGCAAGGATTTTATTTTTTGATTATAATCAAAATTGGCGTCGTAATATTGGTATTCTTTTGTTAAATAATTTTTCTGAAGTAACAATTTGTTCTAATGTTGATGATGCAAAAGCTGTTTATTCAAATGGAGCCGCTGGTCATGGTATAAATAATTTTGATATAGTGATTGGTGCCGCTCGTGGTCAAGGAGATGAGTATTTGATTTCACTGCAAAAAAAAGGTCAGAAAGTATTTCATCTCTCCGGTTCGCCGAATGATAAATTACCTCACATGAGTAAGGGAGACTACGATGAAATAGAATTCTTGAAACAGCTTGAATTACTACTATAAAAGTAAAGTATGTTTAAACAATTTCAATACAGTTCAATCACTAAGATTGGACTGTTTTTTATTCTTGTTAATTTTTGATTATTTATGCAATTTCAGCTAAGATGTTAACATGCAACTACTTGATTTCTCAGTAATTATTGTATCATGGAATGTTAAAAATTCCTTGCGTGAGTGTTTATTATCTTTGCGACAATATGTCAACGACCAGGTGAAAGTTATTGTGGTTGATAATGCTTCGGTTGATGGTAGTCGTGATTTAGTAAATGAATTTCCCGAAGTAAGATGGCAGTTGCAGTCAGAAAATCTAGGATTTGGTAAGGCCTGCAATTTAGGCGCTAGGAAAGCTTGCGGTGAGGTTTTAGTATTTTTAAATCCAGATACAAAAATAGGAAGCGATTTTATTTCAAATATAACAAATTTTTTAGTCAAACACGAAAGAGCTGGTGTAGTAGGAGGTAAAATATTAAATCACAATGGCGCAATTCAGCCCTCGGTTAGAAATTTACCGAGTGTTTGGTCGGGTATTTTAGATAGCTTGAAATTACTTGGCCGCTTCCCTAAATTTGGTAAAAAATATTTAAGATTAGATTTTGATTATACCAAGGAGCAACAAGTTGAGCAGGTGATGGGCGCATGTTTTATAGTGCGACGTGAATTATTTAACCAGTTAGATGGTTTCGATGAAAGATTTTTTTTATGGTTTGAGGAAGTGGATTTTTGTGGGCGCGCAAGACAGGCTGGTCAAGAAGTTTGGTACGCTCCGACTATTCAAATTAGCCATAGTAAGGGACAAAGTTTTAAACAATACTCATATCTTCGGCGGCACTTTAATTTTTCTAAAAGTTTAGTGCAGTATATAAAAAAACATAAAGGTGTGGCGGCGGCATTGGTAGTTTTAATAACTTCGGTGCCTTGGTTTATTTTAGCGCCAGTGGCAGATTTATTTAAAAATATAAAATATTATGTTAAAAAATAATAATTTAATTTTGACTACCATCTTAGTTATTTTCTTAACTGAAATTTTATCGTACTTAGGTTGGCGCTCACCGCTTTTAGGTAGCATCGCCGCCATTTTATTAACAATCGTTTGGTTAATTATTGCGGCGCGTAATTTAAGCATGGCCATGGTTTGGCTAACATTAGAATTAATTCTAGGTGGGTTTGGTTATTGGTTGAGTTTTGAGGTAGGTAATTTAGTATTATCAATGCGAATGCTATTATTCGGTGCGGGCGTAAGTTTGCTCATTTATAAATTAGTAGTGAATAAACAATTAGAGTTTTTCAAGTATAAAATTAAATGGTGGTATGGGGCTTGTGGTTTAGTATTTATTTTAAGTGTGGTAGTAGGAAGTTTTAATGGCAATGAGTCAGCTAATATAATTTTAGATGGGCAAAGATATTTGTATTGGTTACTACTTCCGCTATGGTTTGAAATTAATTTAAGTGATTTTAAGAAATACGCAACCGTAATTTTTCCGGTTGGCTTGATTTGGTTATTTTTAAAAACAAGTGCTGGGCTTTATATTTTTGGTCATTTTAATTTTGAGCAAGTAAAATGGTTTTATACTTTCTGGCGCGATATAAGATTTGCCGAAATTACTCATATTAGTGATGGAATGTTTCGAATTTTTTCACAAAGTCATATTTATGCAGGCATATTTGGCTTGGGGCTTTGGGTATATAATTTATTTTCTGCGAGCGCCCTAAATTGGCGTGCGCAATTTAGTTGGTATTTAATCAGTGCACTTGGCATTTTTACAGCGGTTATGAGTTTCTCTAGGAGTTTTTGGCTGGCAATAGCGGTGTCATTATTATTAATAAATATTGTATTATTATTTAAAAAATATTTATCATTTAATATTGTTATTAAGCAATGTGGAATAATGTTGTTGATTGTTTTAGCTGGTTTTGGTTATATGCTTACCACTACTCGTTTGAATTGGCCAATTGAGAGTTTATCAAGTACAGAAACATCATCGCTTTCCAGTCGATTAACTTCGGGTGATGCGGCTACGAATAGCCGAATGCAATTGTGGGGCCCGCTTACAAAAGCCATTTCAGGCAACATTTTAATCGGACAAGGTTTTGGCGCGACTGTTACGTATTTTACAAGTGATCCGCGTCGCGTAGCGCAAACGGCGGGAGGGTCTGGAGAATATACTACTTATGCTTTTGAATGGGGTTATTTAGAATTGTGGCTTAAATTTGGTTTAGTTGGTCTCGTAGTTTATCTTGGTTTTATAATTAGATCTTTACTACCTATCTGGCATGAGGCTAAAAAAGGGCGAGCCGTGTTGATTGGTTTATCTGCTGGAATTTTGGTATTATTAATTACTAATATCACCACACCTTATTTAAATCACGCGCTTGGTATTGGTGCTTTAATGTTAGTTATCACTTTAGTTAATAAAGAAAATTATGCCACCAATTGATCATGAATTAAGTATTAGTTTAGTAATCTGGAATGGCGCCAAATGGTTGCCGGATTTATTATCATCCTTACTTAATCAAACTTACCAAGATTATTTTTTAATGATTATTGATAATGATTCAGTGGATGATAGTATGCAAATAGTGGCCAAATTTTTAAATGATTATCCCGAAGTGGCTGGACGTTCGAGGGTGGTGAAAAATAAACAGAATTTAGGTTTTGCGAGGGCGCATAACCAAGGTATCGCGTGGACAAGTAGTCCGTATATTATGCTTTTAAATCAAGATGTAATGCTTGCGCCTGATTATTTAAGTGGGATAATGGATGTACTACGCGATCGCTTGGAAGCTGCTGCGGCCGGTGGAAAAATTTTAAGGATGGCTAGTGGAGTAGCACCCGAACAAAA
>JBBTZY010000049.1:0-2111 GCA_038061115.1 Patescibacteria group bacterium
TGGAAAGGGTGGAAGTGGAGGAAGTGAAAGTATTATCACCCTCAATTCGTGGCGAAGGTGGTTTTGGCAGTTCAGGGAAATAAGGTATATTTAAAATATGAAAGCTTATTTAGATATTGTAAAAAATGTTTTAGGAAGTGGACAGAAAGTTGAAACACGCCAAGGTACTCCTGCCTATACTATTGCTGGTGCTATGTTTGAACACGACATGTCAAAAGGTTTTCCGCTACTCACCACAAAAAAAGTGCCGTTTCGTTTGATTGCCACAGAATTAGAATTTTTTATAAATGGTATTACTGATAAAAAATGGCTGATTGATCGCAATAATCATATCTGGGATGAATGGGCTAGTCCTGCCAAAGCGCCTTATGGGCATGATGAAATTTCAAAACAGAGAATGCTCGAGGAACGCGATTTAGGGCCGATTTATGGTTTTCAATGGCGATATTTTAATGCGCCTTACGAAAATTATGATTCAGATTATACAGGTAAGGGAATAGATCAATTAAAAAAAATAGTTGAAACATTAAAAACAAATCCACGCGATAGGCGAATGATTGTAAATTCTTGGAACCCTCTGCAACTAGCAGAAATGGGTTTGCCGCCGTGCCATTATTCCTTTCAAGTTACAACCATAGGCAATAAACTTAATTTAATGTGGAATCAGCGTTCAGTGGATACTATGCTTGGGCTACCTTTTAATATAGCTAGTTACGCCTTACTCCTTCATCTGCTGGCCAAAGAAACTGGCTTTAAAGAAGGTAAGTTGGTTGGCTTTTTAGCTGATGTGCATATTTTTGAAAATCATACAGATGGTGCCAAAGAACAACTGTCGCGAGATGCAACCAAATATCCATTACCAAAAATAGAAACAGAAAGTTGGGAATCAATTTATAAGTGGCAAGCTGAAAATACAAAACTTTTAGATTACCAAAGTTATGATAAAATTCCATTTCAAATAGCTATTTAGCCACTCGTTCTTCTTTTGTTCGCCACTAGTTTAATATTTGTTAATTTAACGAAATAAGCAAATAATGAATAAAGAAAATAGAAAACCACTAGAGAGATTGTTTAAAGCAGTGGCCAATGAGCGACGATTGGTTATTATTGATTATTTAAAGAAACATAAACAGGCAACCGTAGGCGAAATTGCCGCGCATCTTAAATTATCTTTTGCTGCCACCTCGCGTCATTTGAGTTTATTGTATAATGTGGATATATTGGAGCGTGAACAAAAAAGTTTGGAGATATATTGCAGTTTGTCTAATAAGTTACCAAAAAATTGTCGTCGTATTATAGATATTTGTTAATTTAACGAAATTAACAAATAAGGTGAGTTACTTAAGAATTTTATTAACTAGTTAATTATGACTTTTTCAATTATTGCCGCAGTGGATAAAAAGCTGGGTATTGGGCTTAAAAATGCCTTGCCTTGGCGCCTTAAGGGCGATATGGATCATTTTAAGCAGATTACGGTAAATACTGCGTCTGATAAGCAAAATGCGGTTATTATGGGGAGCAACACATGGGCTTCTTTACCGGAAAAATTTAGACCACTGCCCGAGCGTTTAAATGTAGTATTGAGTTGGCAACCACTTGATTTGCCGGCGGGAGTTTTATTTGGCAGTTCGCTTGATAATGCACTAGAGCAGTTAAGTAATCGGGCGGATATAAATGAAGTTTTTGTAATTGGTGGCGCTCGAGTTTACGCCGAGGCAATAAATCATCCAGCTTGCGTAAAAATTTATTTAACTGAAATAGATAGCGTATTTGAATGTGATACTTTTTTTCCAAAACTCCCAGTTGAGTTTGTAAAAAAGCAGGAATCAGAATTAGTTAAAGAGAATAACATTAATTATAAGTTTGCGGTATATGCCAAATAATTTTATATTAATAGAAGGCACTGATGGTTCGGGTAAGGCCACTCAAGTAGAACTGCTGCGTTTGGCTTTGAAGCGTAAGGGTTATAAAGTAGCCATAATTGATTTTCCGCAATATAATAAACCATCAGCTTATTTTGTAACTAAATATTTAAACGGCGCTTATGGCACAGCAGTTGACGTGGGCGCTTATCGTGCTTCGCTTTTTTATGCCTTAGATAGATACGATAT
>JBBTZY010000050.1:0-3739 GCA_038061115.1 Patescibacteria group bacterium
TAACTGGTGTGGGTATAGCTTATTTAATTTCACGTTTGGTTAATATTGGGTTGCTTTTTTCTTATTTAGGTAAAAGATTGAATTCGCTTGGGCTTGATTATATAATGGCAGGAGTAAAAGTTTTTGTGCCGATTGCTTTGGTTTCAGGGGCCGCTACTTATGGTATGCTTCACGTACTCGCGCCGCTGGTGGATATGAAAACATTTTGGGGTATTTTTGTGCAAGGCGGAGTTGCTGGTTTAGTCGGCGTGGCAAGTTATTTAATTTTAACTACTTGGGCGAAATTACCGGAAGTGGAGTTTGTGAAGAAATGGGCAGGTGTTTTAATTAGTAAGAGTAAGAAGTTGGAGTAAGAGTTGTGGTAGATGTCATTCTGAGGCATCAGCCGAAGAATCTCAAAAATCCTAAATCCTAATATCTAATTTCTAAATAAATCTCAATAACTAAAATCCAAAAAAGTTTAAAACATTTGAATTTAGGATTTTGGATTTGTTTAGGATTTAGGGTTTAGAGTTTAGGATTTAAAAAATTTAGTTATTTTTAGAAATTAGTTGCTTAGCAACTATCCGCCGCATTGGCGGATGAAAGCCGAGCTTTCAGATTAGGAATTAGAAATTTAATATATTATGTCTGATTTAAATATAAGAAATTTTTGCATCATAGCTCACATTGATCACGGGAAATCAACCCTCGCCGATCGTTTTTTGGAAATTACCGGCACAGTACCGAAGCGAGAAATGCGCGAGCAACTACTTGATCAAATGGATTTAGAACGAGAGCGGGGCATTACCATTAAACTTCAACCAGTAGAAATGCATTGGCGAGGGTTGCAATTAAATTTAATTGATACACCAGGTCACGTAGATTTTACTTATGAAGTATCACGTAGCTTAGCTTGTGTGGAAGGCGCGATTTTATTGGTTGACGCTACCCAAGGTATTCAAGCTCAAACACTAGCTAATCTAGAACTCGCTCGCGCGCAAAATTTAGTTATTATTCCAGTGATTAATAAATTAGATTTACCCGCCGCGCGACCCGATGAAGTAGCGGAAGAAGTTGGTGATTTATTAGGCATAGATCCACAAGAGGTTTGGCGTGTATCGGCTAAATCGGGCGCGGGGGTTCCAGAAGTGCTTGATGCAATAATAAAATTAGTACCACCACCATCTTTGGTTAATAATAAAATTGCGGCGCGATCCTTGATTTTTGATTCGCGTTATGATGATTACCGCGGTGTAGTAGCGGCGATTCGGGTATTTGAGGGTGTACTCACAGTCGGACAAAAATATAAATTACTCGGTAGTGGTGCGACTGGTGAAATATTAGAAGTGGGAAAATTTGTACCACAAGCTAAAATTGTGCCCTCACTTTCGGCTGGCGAAATTGGTTATGTGGTTACGGGCCTTAAAGATATTCGTTTGGCTCGAGTTGGTGATACCTTGGCAATTGGTGAAGGGTTGGAACTACTCGCTAGTTATAAAGAAGTAGTGCCAATGGTTTACGCTGGGCTTTACCCATCAAGCGGTGATAACGCCGAAGAATTGCGTGAGGCCTTGCAGAAATTAAAATTAAATGACGCTAGTTTGCAATTTGAAGGCGAGCATTCACCAGCGCTTGGTTTTGGTTTTCGTTCTGGATTTTTAGGATTACTTCATTTGGATATTACCCGTGAGCGATTACTGCGTGAATATAAGTTGGAGGTTATTGTAACTACGCCGAGTGTGGCTTATGAAGTGGATTTAACCAGTGGTGAGTCAATTGTAGTTCATAGTGCTTTAGAACTTCCTTCGCCTGATCGCGTTAAGGAAATTCGCGAACCAGTTGTAAAAGTGGATATTGTAACACCGTCTGAATATTTGGGCAGTATTATGAAAGTTGCTCAGGATTTTCGCGGCATTTATTTAAATACTTCTTACTTGGGCGCAGAAAACAAAAATCGGCGGGCGATTTTGCATTATCATTTACCACTTAATTCTATTTTGGTTAATTTTTATGATCAAATAAAAAGTAATAGTTCGGGCTATGCTTCGCTCGGGTATGAATTTTTGGAATATCAGCCGTGTGCGGTGCGAGTACTTGATATTTTAGTGGCTGATGAAATTGTTTCACCACTGGCCACAATTGTTTATATTGATGAGGCGTACCGACGCGCGCGAGTGATTGTTTCTAAACTAAAAGATTTGTTGCCACGGCAAATGTTTGAAGTAAAAATTCAAGCGGCTTTGGGTGGAAAAATTGTGGCTTCGGAAAAAATATCAGCTATGCGAAAAGATGTATTGAAACGCGCTTCATCGGGTGGCGATGTTACGCGTAAGCGAAAATTATTAGAAAAACAAAAAGCCGGCAAAAAGAGAATGCGGCTTCAAGGTAAGGTAGATATTCCACCTGAGGCATATTTGGCTTTGGTAAGCAGGGAAGAGGACTAGGGGTTAGTACTTCACTTTAGTTTTCTTATAGTTGTCATTGCGAGGATCCCGAGCCAAGTCGAGGGGGACGAAGCAATCTCTCAAAAATCCTAATTTCTAAATCCTAATGTCTAAATAAATCCCAAATCAAAAATTTCAACAACAAACTTAGAAAGATTAGAAGTTTAGCGACGGGGCGATGGTTAAAATTACCATAGCGAGGGCTACGATAATGCTGATTATAACCCAAGTTTTTTCTTGCCAAGAACGTTTGGACATAGGTTTAGTAAGAGTGAAGAGTAAGAGTTGTCACTAGAACATTAGATCACTAGATCATAAGAACAAAAAGTTTTTTATTAATAATGTTCTAATGTTTAAGTGTTCTAGTGAATCTACCGTAATCCTTAAATTTATATTACAATAAAATTACTTATTTGTTAAGTAAAAAAGAAAAATGCAAACCAATCAACCCAATTTCTGGTCAATTATTACTTCGCGAATTTTTTTTACCATTGCTTTAATCGCAACTGTAGCTTTGGTGTTTGGAATTATAAAAAGTGCGATTCGTAAGGCCGAAGTATCTAAGCAAATTCAAGGACTAAGGTCCGATATTCGTAGTTTAGAAAGTCGCAATGAGCAATTAGCGCGCTTGATTGATTATTTTAAAACCGATGAATTTAAAGAACGAGAAGCGCGCTTGCGTTTAGGTCTCCAAAAACCTGGGGAGCAGGTAACAATTATCCCTGGGGTAGAAGATAATAAAAACGAACCCGCGCCGGTTAATATTCAGGAGAATCGACCTAACTGGCGGAAGTGGTTTGATTATTTTTTTAATTAATGTAAAATGCGGGCATAGTAGTTGTGCGGGTGTAGTATAATGGTAGTACATAACCTTCCCAAGGTTAGAGAGTGGGTTCGATTCCCATCACCCGCTAATAAGCCGAAGTAGCTCAGCTTGCCCCGCCTTAGCCGACTTAGCTCAGTTGGTAGAGCAGCGCATTCGTAACGCGCAGGTCCGGAGTTCGATCCTCCGAGTCGGCTATGGCGGGGTAAAGTAGAGCAGCGCATTCGTAACGCGCAGGTCGCGAGTTCGATCCTCGCCTTCGGCTCCATGTAAAAATCACTTTCATAGTAATGAAGGTGATTTTTACTTTTTCCACAACCATTTTTATGGTATAATAATTTAGCTATGCCCAGCAATACAACTTCGCCCAGTACTAGAGTCTTCAGACACAGTACTGGACTTCACCTCACCTAGGCTTATTGTTTTTACTAATTTTAATCTTATTAACAAATTTAATTAAACTCTTAGTAGCTGGGTTCGCTGAAGCTTT
>JBBTZY010000051.1:0-2867 GCA_038061115.1 Patescibacteria group bacterium
GCATCAATTTTATCAATCTCGCGCCTGAGTAATTCAGTTAAAGTAGCGCGTGATGGTTTATTTAATGTTTGTGGTTGACCCGAGGCCTTTTCTAAGGCCAGTTTGTAAAGATTAATTAATTTATCGTCATCTACCTTTTCCCAATAATTAGCTTGAATTTGTTCATACAATTCCATTAGGAAAGCGGTGTGCGGCGCGGTAATTTTATTAGCGGACACGTCATTCGTCTTTTTCGGCGCTAAAGCAAAACCAAGGCCTGTACCAGCAACAAACATTACTAGTAAAATAAAAAGTGCCGCATAAATTTTTCGGCGGTTGAATTCTTTTTCATAATTTTGATTGATTTGTGACATAAAATAATTATAGCATAGTAATTCGGAATTTGCTTGTGGATAGGTTGACGAAACTGTTGTTTTTTGTTAATGTGGTTTTATATTAACATATAAATAACAAAATATTCATTAACAATTTAGGAGTATTTCTTATGAAATACATTATTATGCTAGTCACCGTATTTTTGTTTGTTTCTAGCGCAGTTCAAGCTCAAGACACCTCAAAAACTTTGGCTGAAATTATTTATGCCAATGAAAATCACCAAGCCAATTTTGAAAAAGTATTGGATCAATGGGAAATGGAATACCTGCCCGAAATTAATTTTAACAAAATGAGCGATACAGTTAAAGAGGTTTACAAAGCGTATGAGCAGTTGTTCAACCCATTTCAATTGAACTATAATTTAAATAATGTTGTTATACCGGGGTCTTTGGGATTTTACATTACAGAAACCGGTGAATGGGATTATAAAAAAGGTGCAACCCAACTTATAATAGAGGAATTTAGACCAGCCTTTTTGTTTCGCAAAAGTTATGTATTTGATAAGCCAAGAGTTAGAGTATTGTATTTAACAAAAAAATATAGCTTATTGTTGAATGAATTTTTAGGTAATGAATCTACTGCACTTGGTACGCCAAGTATTATGAGCCCATCACAAGCCGAAGGTCAAAGCGCCGAGCGGGAAAAATTTATAAAAAAATTCTTTCCGGTACTTTATGGGCATTGGGGAAAATATTGGCATTTGGAAACTATGCCAACTATGATATTTATTTTTAATCCGACTTTTGATAAGATGGAGGTAAAAACTAGAGAAGGGTATGGTGTAAAAATTATTAATTATACAAAAAATAAAGATGATGTTTGGGAACGCGAAAAATCAAACATGGAAAGTATTTGGATTGAATAAAAAAGTATTCTAATATATGTAATTCAATGGCGATCACAATCCGATCGTCATTTTTTATTTATGGTTGACAAGGTATCTTTATTATGCTATCATTTATGTATTAAAAGCTGACTGTGAATGGGGGTCTACAGAGAATGTTCAGGGAACTGTAAGGTTCGCGCTAATTGGCGTGGTTCATACACTCTCTTTGCTTGAATACCACTATTTTGGTCCCTTCAAGCCTTCTCGCCTCCATCCAGAGTCGGCTTTTTTGTTTAGATAAATAATGTTATAATGTAAGGAGTAAAAGTTAATATATAAATAAAAAATTTATTAAATTGCATAATTCCCAAATCCCAAGATCCAATCCCCAAGTAGTGCAAAATATAGTTTACTAAATTTTGGGAATTGGGATTTGGGTCTTGGGGATTTATAGTTTCTTATGTCTACTCAAGATGATACAAAATCCATAATTGCCGGCGCGATTACTAAGAGCACCATAATCGTTGGTGTTTTTTCAGTGTTGTCGCGTATCTTAGGTTTGGTGCGCGATCGGTTGCTGGCCTCAAATTTTGGCGCAGGGCAAGTGCTCGATGCTTATTACGCGGCTTTTAAAATTCCCGATTTCTTTTTTAATTTATTAGTACTTGGAGCGATATCGGCCGCTTTTATTCCAGTTTATATTAAAATTAAACAAAAAGATGTTACGCAGGCACTTAATTTAAGTTCGGCCTTGATAAATGCCTTGAGTTTGTTGCTACTGATTATTGGAGTAGTGTGTTTTATTGCCGCGCCGCAATTAGTGGGCATACTTACGCCGGGGTTTGATAATGCCACAATGGCGCTAACAATTAGCTTCACTAGAATAATGCTTTTGGCGATGGTGATTTTTGGTGTTTCCAATGTTCTCGGTAGTTTACTCCAAGCTGAACGTAAATTTGTTAGTTTTGCGGCCGCGGCCCTTGGCTATAATTTAGGTATAATTTTAGGCATAATTTTGATTGTACCGCTCTATGGCCCAATTGGGTTGCCAATTGGAGTGGTGTTTGGAAGTTTACTTCATTTGTTAATTCAAATACCTGAGGTGCGTAAAATTGGTTTTAAATTTAAAATGATACTTACAACTGTTTGGGCTGATTTAAAACATGTTAGTCGTTTGATTATGGGGCGCACAGTGGGGCTGGCCGCTTCATCACTAGAGCAAGTAATCACGGCTGGTTTTATTTCCACTATGAGTGTGGGAAGTTTGGCGGCTTATAATTTAGCGCTTAACTTGCAAAGTTTTCCGATTAACGTATTTGGTGTGTCGCTCGCGGTCGCTATTTTTCCAGTAATTTCCGAGGCGGCCGCTTTAAATAATCACGAGGAATGCGCCACGCATTTTAAACAAGGTATTCGCCGCATTTTATTTTTTGTACTACCACTTGCGATTTTATTTTTAGTTTTGCGCGCCCAAATCGTGCGGGTGGTTTTGGGGGCTGGTATGTTTGATTGGGATGATACCATTCGTACCGCCAACATTTTAGGATTTTTAGCGCTAGCCATGATATCAGATAGTTTATTACCTCTTACAGCTCGCACTTTTTATGCTTTTCACGATACTAAAACTCCGGCAATCACGGCCGTTATTTCAGTTATAGTCAATGTA
>JBBTZY010000052.1:0-6381 GCA_038061115.1 Patescibacteria group bacterium
TTTTGGATTTATTTAGGATTTCGCCTGCCTGCCGGTAGGCAGGGATTTAGTGCTTAGGATTTAAACAAATTACTTGTTCTAATAACTTATGTTACAAAAAAACAACCAATTAAAACATTCCCCGTTAGTACTAGCTATTTTAGACGGTTGGGGTATTGCGCCAACTCCGCGCCGTGATGATCCAACTCAAGCCGCTCGTTTGCCATTTTTTAAATCACTATTAAAAAATTACCCGTGCGCAATTTTAAAAGCAAGTGGAGCTGAAGTTGGACTACCTAAAGGTCAAGATGGAAATTCTGAAGCTGGGCATTTGAATTTAGGCGCGGGAAGAATTGTAGAGCAAGATGCGGTGTATATTTCACGTAGTATTAAAGATGGCACTTTTTTTAAAAACTCTGCATTTACGCAAGCCATAAATCATGTGAAAAAAAATAAAAGTAGTTTGCATTTAATGGGGTTGCTATCTAATTATAATAGTGGTCATAGCGCGCCCGATCATTTACAAGCGCTTTTAAAATTAGCCGCTCAGAATAAAGTTAAACAGGTTTATCTTCATTTATTTACTGATGGGCGCGATTCGCCCAAGTACGATGCCGTAAAATTGATTGGTGAGGTTAAGAAAAGATTAAAAAATGGTGAAAAAATTGCGACCCTAGTAGGCCGTTTATATGGTATGGATAGAAAAAAAGATTGGGTGCGTACGAAATTAACTTATAAATTATTAACTCAGGGCGAAGGAATTGTAGAAACCGAAGCTGAATCTGCTTTGCGGCATGCTTATAATAGAGGTGAGAGTGACGAATTTATTAGTCCAATAGTTATAACTGATGAACATCACAAACCGTTGGGATTAATAAAAGATAACGATGCAGTAATATTTTTTAATTTGAGGTCTGATCGGGCGCGACAACTGGCCAAACCATTTGTGCAGGATAAATTTGAACAGTTAAATACAGACGCTTTTACACGTCAGCCAAAATTAAAAAATTTATGTTTTGTAGCTTTAACTGATTTTGGTCCGGACCTTGGCAATATAAATACCGCTTTTCCCAGTCGCGATGTGGCCGATACTTTTACGGCTACGCTTAAAAATTCACGTCAGCTTTATATTGCGGAAAGTGAAAAATTCGCGCACGTGACTTACTTTTTTAACGGTGGTTATGCAGAGCCAATTGCTGGTGAAAAAAGAATTATGGTACAGTCAGATCGCGTGGCTTCTTATGATCAAGTGCCAGCCATGCAATCAAAAAAAATTACTAATTTAGCTATAAAATCATTAAATAAATTTGATATCATAGTAATTAATTTAGCGAGCGCCGATATGGTTGGTCACACTGGAAATTTTAAGGCCTGTGTTTTGGCTTTAGAAACAATTGATTGGTGTTTGTCTAAATTAGCTGGCGCGGTAAAGAAAAAAAATGGTACGCTCGCGATAGTAGCCGATCACGGCAATGTAGAAGAAACAGTGAATCTAGCGACCGGTGAAATAGATACTGAGCATTCTACTAATCCGGTGCCGTTTATATTATTTAATAATAGTTTACATGGCAAAAAGTTTGTTAAAAAATCAGGCGTACTCGGCGATGTGGCGCCAACTCTTTTGGACTGGTTAGGAGTTAATAAACCAAAATTAATGACGAGGAAGAGTCTATTATAAAATTAGAATATCGAATATCGAAATTCGAAAATTTAACTTTCTGATTTTGTACTTCGGATTTCGGATTTAGATATTCGAATTTAAATAATTTATGCCAACAAAACCACTAATTCATCCAGTAGTTTTAATTATCCTTGATGGTTGGGGAGTGGCACCGGCTTCGCGTGGTAATGCGATTACGCAAAGTGCTACACCAGTATTTAAAAAATTAATCACCACTTACCCCACTGTTACTGTGCAAGCGGCTGGTGAATCAGTTGGACTTCCTTGGGGCGAAATGGGCAATAGTGAAGTAGGGCACTTAGCGATTGGTTCCGGGAAAATTTTATATCAAGATTTACCACGTATTACTCGTGCTATTTTAAATAAATCATTTTTTACTAACCAGGCCTTGGTAGATATTTGTACGAAAGTAAAAACGGCCGGAAGCGCTCTTCACATTTTAGGTTTGGTTTCAAATGGTGGTGTGCATAGTTCAGTTGATCATTTGTATGCCACTTTAGAATTAGCTAAAGCGCAAGGGGTGAACAATGTTTTTGTTCATGCGATTTTAGATGGTCGTGATGTGGTTTTTAATTCCGGTCAAAATTTTATTCACGAGCTTGAAGCAAATTTACAAAAAATTGGTGTGGGAAAAATTGCAAGTGTATGTGGTCGTTTTTATGCCATGGATCGCGATAACCACTTCGATAGAATTCAGGCCGCCTATCAAGCAATGGTAAATGGTGTGGGTAAACCAGTTGAATCTGCCGCCACAGCTATTACTACTTCATATGAAGCTCGTGTTTATGACGAAGAATTAGTGCCAGCTGTAATCACATCGGGCGGCAGTCCAGTTGGCAAAATACAAAATGGTGATGGTGTAATATTTTTTAATTTCAGGTCAGATCGGGCGCGTGAGTTAACTAATGCTTTTGTGCAGTTGGAATTTGATAAATGGTCAAGACCTAAATTAGAACTGGCTGGTTTTGTTACCATGACCGAATATGCTAAAGAGTTGCCGGTTGATGTGGCTTTTCCACCCGAAGTGGTTGATTGGCCACTGGCGCGAGTTTTATCAGAAGCTGGCCTTAAACAATTACATTTAGCGGAAACTGAAAAATACGCGCACGTTACTTATTTCTTTAATGGTGGCCGTGAGCAAGTTTATCCGGGCGAAGATCATATTTTAGTTCCTTCGCCAGTGGTGTCATCTTATGATCAAAAGCCATTAATGTCAGCCCGTGGCATAACTGATAAATTATTACATGAGTTGTCGCTTAATTCTTATGATTTTTATGTTATAAACTATGCTAATGCCGATATGGTAGGGCACACTGGAAATTTGTTAGCCACTGTAAAAGCCGTGGATTTTTTGGATCAATGTTTGGGTGAAGTAGTAGCGGCGACTTTAGAAGTGGGTGGTGCCGTTTTTATTACGGCTGATCACGGCAATGCCGAAGGAATGATAAATAATCAAACTGGCGAAATTGACAAAGAGCATTCAAATACGCCAGTGCCCTTTATTATGATAGCGCGAGAGCTTGAAGGTAAAACTATAAGCAGTAGTCACACTTCTGAAGATTTAAGTCGGCTTACTCCATCAGGCGTGCTATCCGATGTCGCGCCCACAATTCTTAAAGTAATGGGTCTACCTAAACCTGGTGAAATGACAGGGCAGAGTTTGTTGTAATTCAAAATGTAAAAAGCAAAAATAAAAAATTGAGGAATTATAAAATAAATTTTATTTTTTTAAACAATATGAAACTCCATCATGTCGCAATAACAGTTAAGGATTTACCAACTTCCGTTTCTTTTTATGATGGTATTGGTTTTAAAGAAATAAATCGTTTTCGTCGTGATGATATGTGTGCAACTGCACTTTGGTTACAAGGTGAAAATCTAATTATTGAACTTTGGCAGTTTGATTCTTTAAATGAAGGAACAAGAGAAGATTTGTCGTTTACGGGTTTAAAACATATAGCTTTTACCGATTCTGACCCTGAATTGCTTCGTAAAATATTTATTGATAAGGGTGTAAGTTGTAGTCCACTTAACAAAGGATCAAGTGGCGGATTGTATTTCTTTTTGTCTGACCCCGACGGAAATCAAATAGAAATTTATAAACCACCTAAAATATAATAATTTTAGATTATTATCATTCTCTAATTCGCGCGAATAGGCGAATAGTGAAATAGATTTGGAATTTAGATATTTTTGATTTATTTAGGATTTCGATATTCGCCTGCCTGCCGGTAGGCAGGGTTTTAGGATTTAAGAATTTATGCCTGAACTGCCTGAAGTAGAAACAATCAAACGCGATTTATCTGAGCATTTAATCAATAAGAAAATTATTGATTTTATTTGTACGCAGAAAAGTTTATTACGTTCGCCTTTATCTTTGTTTAAGCGCGTTTTAGTTGGCGCAACAGTAAAATCAGTTAATCGTCGCGCTAAACTTTTGTATTTTGAATTATCTAACAGTTATTATTTATTGATTCATTTAAAAATGACTGGGCAGTTGGTGTATCGTACGTCACGTGGTAAATTAGAAGTGGGTGGACATCCAATAGATAATATAAAAGATATTCCCAATCGTTTTACATATATAACTTTAGTTTTTAAAGATGGTGGTAAATTATTTTTTAATGACGTGCGAAAATTTGGCTACTTCCAGATAGCAAGTAAAAATGAATTGTTTAAAATTTTAACTAAATATGGCCCTGAACCTCTATCAGCTGATTTTAGTTTAAATATTTTTAAACAAAATTTAAAGCGTCGCGCTCGCACCACTATTAAAGCGGCGCTACTTGACCAATCAATTGTGGCGGGCTTAGGAAATATTTATGTAGATGAATGTTTATTTACGGCGCGTATTAAACCGAGTCGTCGAACTGGAAGTTTAAGTAGTGTTGAAATAGTTAAATTACATCAGGCGATTAAATTTATTTTAAAGAAGGCAGTAAAGAGTCGTGGCACATCTTTTAATTCTTACCGCGATGGCTTAGGGCGCAAAGGAACTTATTGGGAGAAAAGATTAGTTTATGGACGTGGTGGCGAGAAGTGTTTAAAATGTGATACAGTAATTAAGAAGATGAAAGTGGCGGGTCGGGGGACACATTATTGTTCAGCGTGTCAGAAATAAGAGTAAGAGGTTAGAATGAGAGTTTGCCTGCCCCGCGAAGCTGAAAGCGAAGTGGGGTCATTGCGAGGAGCGAGTCAAGCGAGCGACGAAGCAATCTCTCAAAAATCTTAAATCCTAATATCTAAATCCTAAATAAATCCCAATGACTAAAATCCAAAAAAATTAAAATATTTGAATTTAGGATTTTAGATTTATTTAGGATTTCGCCTGCCTGCCGGTAGGCAGGGATTTAATGCTTAGGATTTAAACAATTATGTCTCTCGATACCACCATTGTTCAATCATTATATTCTTTCGCCGCTAGTCACGAGTTAGTTCGTTTTTTGGTAGTTTTTTGTGCTACTTATCTAATCTGGTTCTTAGTCGCTTGGTTTGGTGTAGTTTTTATTTGGCATAAGAAGGCTGGCATAAAAGAGTTTTGCTTACTCGTGCTTGGCGGTACCGCTGGTTATTTATTAAATAATCTAATAGCTTGGTTTTGGTTTCGTCCACGACCATTTGTTACTTTGGAATTAATTCCAATTGTAAATACGTTGGCTAGCAAATCGTTTCCTTCGGATCATGCTATGCTCGCATTTTTTGTGGCTACGCTTTTATTTAAACATAATTCAAAGTGGTGGTGGGCTTATCTTTTAGCTAGTTTAGTAGTTTTAGGTCGCGTAGTGGCCGGCGTACATTATTTAAGCGATGTTGTGGTCGGTGCGATTTTAGGAGTCGTATTAGGAATGATTGTTATAAAAATTGAACATAAACTTAAAAGATAAATAATAGTTTGCAATTAATACGCTCCCAGTCCGCCCAACAAAAGGCGGATTTTGAATAACTAAATTGTTCAATTATTTTATTGTTGTTGTGGCTCGCCTAAGCTAGAATTACTGTATTCCAGTAATACAACTTCACTAAAGCTTACGCCAAACCATAGCTTAACTATGTTACTATCTTTAAATTATAATCTAACTATTAACTACTCAAACTTCATACGCTTTATTTTGGCGTAGTGAAGTTGATATACTGGATATGAAAATAGTAATCCTCGCGGGTGGTAGTGGTACTCGGCTTTGGCCATTATCACGTGTAGGTAGTCCAAAACAAGTACAACCGTTCTTAGATGACCAAACATTGCTTCAGCATACTTGGAAACGTTTGCGTTCCGCTTTTCACGTACGCGATATTTTTGTTGCAACGGTGGCCGCTCAGGTTAAAATTATAAACCAACAGTTACCTGAATTACTAAATAGCAATTTAATTATTGAGCCGATGGCGCGCAACACCGGACCAGCAATAGCTTTGGCCACCTTAGTGATTAACCAATTATATCCCGGTGAGGCGGTGGTAACGGTTAATAGCGATCATTATATTAAAAATGAGTCGGCCTTTGTTAAAATATTAAAGAATGGAGAGCAGGTGATTAAGCGATTACCTCACGATTTAATTTTATTTGGTATAAAGCCCTTATATCCCGAAACTGGTTATGGTTATATTAAATTAGGCCAACGAATTATTAAGCCATCTAATCAAGCTGTATACAAGGTAGGTAAATTTATAGAAAAGCCGAAATTAGCTACGGCTAACCGTTTAGTAGCGAGTGGCAATCATTTGTG
>JBBTZY010000053.1:0-2478 GCA_038061115.1 Patescibacteria group bacterium
ACTACCTAACCCCTAATGAAGCTCTAAGTGTTGCACTAAATTCCTGAACTCATCATTTGACTAAAATTAGCGCAAAAAAACCAGATAAATCTGGCTTACCAAGTTACCAGATAGCATATTCGCAACCGGTAGCACTACTGGCGCAACCGTGCCATTTAATTTATCCTTAAACTATGGCGGTGCGGAAGTTCTATCTGTTCCAGTGCTTGTAACCAAACCTTAATAGATTAATGAGTAAACCACAAAAACAACCCCAAACCTAGGGGTTGTTTTTTATTATTCATGAAAAAATAAAAAGGAGATGTTTAAATAAATTAAACAGAGCTCCTCAAAAAATTACTTCGTTGTTAATAGTGTCATTCTTTTGACATTATGACTGTCACCAAGGTATTTATAAAGTGTTAGTGCAATACCATACCTTTGGTTTTGTTCGGCTTTTGTTGACTCTGACGTAACTTTCTGTTTAATTTCCTTATCAGTAAGCCCGGCACACTGATACCATCTTATTGCTGAGTTAAAATTTTCTTGTAACCCAGGTTTTAATTCAGAGTTAAAACTGTATTTTTTTGGATAGCCGTCACAAAAATAACTAAAATATAAATCACCAATTTTTTTGGCAGCCACTCTTGCCATAGCAAAATCATCGATTTCACTATAATAAACATAAGCCAATTCTGGATCAAAATATGAAGAGCCATCCTCACGCACTTGTGCTCCAAATAAACTAATCTCTGCTAGTTGTCTCCCCCACAACTTCTGTCGCTGACCCCATTTCATCTCTTTACACAAAGGATATATACTATACCGAATATCACGAAACACCGAAGTCCCCCAATAATCAAAATAATTACATAGCCAACTTCTGTTTTGAGCATCAATATAATAATTTTTATCCATATTAAATCCTAGGACTTCAATAGATTTCACATAAGCTTGATATATTGCCTCCATTAATGCGGGTGGTAATTTTTTATGATGCCTCATAACTAATTCTCCACTAAATAATACTAGAGAGCTGCCATACTCATTCTTACTAAATTCAATTTTATTTATTTGTTTTACTAATTCGGCTGCAACCCGTTTGATATCAATTTTGACGGCTGATTCAGAATCTACAATCTGCACGTACTCGGTTAAGGCTTCAACCAACAAACCTTTTTGCTCTAGATTGTAAGCATTTTGGTATTTTGACGCAACAGTCTGTGCTGTGGCTGACGAGATATTACCAACCATAGCTACAAATGTTAGAAGTAAAAATAAACTAATTTTTTTCATTTTATTCTCCAAATTGTTAAAGTACAGACAATCCGTTCTTGTCTGATGATTTTTTGTTTAAAGTAGAGATCGGATACTTTTTATTTTATTTCATTATAGAATAACTCAGTTCTATAAAAAAGTCAAGCGCTCGTATAAATAACTTAGCTAACATTAGCCAAAAATAAATTATTTACTCTTAAATTTTGGCTAATATTAACACAAAAAAACCAGATAAATCTGGCTTTAAAACCCTCTATGAACTATTGACTAATAACTACGAACTTTACCTAAAGCTCATCATAATCCCTCATCACCAGTTGGGCGTTGATTTGGCGAATGGATTCAATTACTACCGACACTACGATGAGCACTGAAGTGCCGCCGATGACGAGTAACTGCGATCCAGTGGCGTTTTGCAGAAGCATTGGCATTACCGCAATGAGCGATAAAAATACGGCACCTGGCAAAACCACCCGATTCATAGTTTGACTTAAAAATTCCACAGTAGTGCGACCGGGCCGAATACCTGGAATAAAGCCACCTTGTTTTTGCAAATTCTCAGCAATTTGCTCGGGCTTGAAAACCACGGCGGTATAAAAATAGGTAAAGCCAAATACGAGTATAAAATATAAAATAGAATAAAGTGGATGAGTGGGTTGAAAAACATTAATCACCCATTGACCAACACTTTGTAGCCAAACGGCACCCGACTTAACTAAAAATTGAGCAATTAGTGGCGGGAAAAAAATTACGGAAATAGCAAAGATAATTGGGATCACACCGGCTTGCAACAACCTAAGTGGTAAGTGAGTAGAGGCGCCACCAGAAGTGCGTGGTCCGTGAATCATTCGCGCATATTGCACTGGAATATTGCGCTGGGCCTCATTCACCACCACCACACTAACAACTGTAATCAAAACTACTGCTACAAATAAAATTATATTAAAAACTTGTGAGGCATCGGTGGTAGTCACCGCAATTTGTTGAATTTGTTGGGGCATTCCCGAAATAATACCGGCAAAAATAAGAAGTGAAATACCGTTTCCAATTTTCCGCTCCGAAATAATTTCCCCCAACCACATTAAAAACACCGTGCCCGCGGTAATAGTAAGCAAACTTAAAACTAAATCAAAACCACCCAAAGCCCCCACAATTTTACCACTGCCTGCGTTACGTAAAATAGCAATAAAACTATAGGCCTGCAAAACCGCGAGCGGTACA
>JBBTZY010000054.1:0-6238 GCA_038061115.1 Patescibacteria group bacterium
ATAATATTTTAACTTACTCTCGACCCAATCAACATGTGGTGCGGGAGATTGTAGTGTTGGAGAAGATTTAATCTCGTAGAGCGGCCCAATGATCTCTGCAAGACCTTCAGTTTGCCTCAATTTTATTTTTTTGTTAAACTACATAAAAGTGATAAGGAGCCACTTTTGGCTCTTGTTTGTTACTCTAAAAATACTACTACTAACTACTCCACCAGCTGGGGGACTAATAACCCCGTAAAGTTCCGCTGTAGCGGAACCACGGGGCAAGCTTAACTTATGATCCATTTTAAAAATCTTCTCCAAGAAGAATTGATTGACCTGCATATTCACGTGGGTGGTGCAGTGGCGCCACACATTATGTGGGAAATAGCACATAAGCATGGTATGAAATTGCCGGCTAAAACTTATTGGGATTTTTGGAAACTTATTACCGCTTCACCAGAGAATGTACAAAATTTAAATGATTACGTGGAAATAATGCACCAATGGACTGAAAAAATTCAGTCGTCACCCGAAGCGATTGAGCGTTGTATTTACGAAATTGTTTCCAAAGAATATCGTTCTTCCAATGTATCGCAAATTGAACTTAGGTTTAACCCAATGAAGCGAAATAAGAGTGGGGAAATGGATTTGGATCATATTATTCAAGCGGCGGTACATGGTATGGATAAGGCGATTTTGGATTATGGTGTTAAAGTGGGATTAATTTTTTGTTTAGCACGCGAGTTTCCGTTTGAACTAAATGAAATTATGGTGCGCAAAGCTATCAAATATTTTAAATGGGGTGTTTGCGGTATTGATATTGCTGGTCCTGAAAAACATACTTTTGAAAATGATAAAGATTTTGGACGCTACGTAAAATTATTTGCCGAAGCGCGCGAACGTGGTTTGGGTATCACAGTTCATACAGGTGAAACCGATGCTACTGGTCCGGAAAGTTTAAGGCAAGTACTAAAAGATATTAAACCAGAACGAATTGGTCATGGTGTACAAGCCGCCAAAGACGAAGGTTTGATGACAGAGTTAGCGGCGGCTGGTACGGTGCTTGAAATTTGCCCATCTTCTAATATTCAAACCAATGCGGTAAAAGATTGGGAACACTTGCGTGAAATTTTACAAAATTTTAAACAATTTGGTGTGCGTTATACTATAAATACCGACGGCCCATTTTTATTGCGCACTAATATGAAGAAAGAAATAGAGTTACTGCTCGAAAACAAAGTTTTAACTTTGGAAGAAATTAAGCAAGCGATGCAAGTGGCTAGGGAATCGAGTTTTATAAAGTGATGGTTTTAACGGTTGTCATTCCCGCGGAGGCGGGAATCCAGAAATAATTGTCCCGAATTAAGAATCACGAATCACGAATCAAGAATTTTATTTAATTATTTTGATTTGTAATTCGTTATTCGTGATTCGAAACATTTGGAATTTAAATCAAATAGACACAGAACTTTAAAAAAGGAAAATATTATGGATATAGATTATGCAATTTTTATGCGGTGGATGGTATTTGTTTCATTTTTTGCAACTTTAGTGCTTTTGGTTTTAACTGCTGGTTATGGCACGCTGGTTCGCCAGATTCGTAAGAATAATTTTCAAGGGCTTAATATAATATTTACAGATGAAGAAAAATCTATAAAAATTCACCGTCAATTAGCCCGTTGGGTAGCGACTGCCACAGTTATATCAGTTTTTTTAACCGAGGGTTATGCTAGTACGATTGGTCGTCTGTCACACAATTGGTTTTTTTGGTTACATTTGAGTGTTGCTGTAGGTTATGTGGTTTTGTTAATATTATTACTAACCAAATTTACTGGCTTAAAAGCGCGACCAAGGGTACACAAAAAATTAGCTTATTATTGCATTACTTTTTACGCGCTGACATTGCTCACTGGTTTGCCACGTTTATTTCCAGAACTATTAGGAAATAATTTTAGTTGGTTACTTGAATAATAGATTGAAAGGAAATTATAATGGTACAAGATCAAAATACACAAAATAATGTTAAAGAGTATTTAACAAAAACTAGAGATATGGATAGAAACTTTATTCACGAAATATCAAACGAAATTTGTCCTTTTTGTGATAAAGGTAAAATTGTATCGGGGATTTATTTGCAATTTAATAGTTTTGGATATCCATGTTGTAACGAATGTTACAACAAAGAAGGATTCAATGAATGGTTTGCTAAGTGTCACGTACCGTTTTCACGAGATGAAAAACAATTAGATTGGTTTGTGGATATGTTTTTCCGTGATTATACGCCAGAAGAAGCTATGGATGACGTGTCGTTGGTAGTATAAACGGGGAATTAATTTAAAAAATAAATGGAATTAAATAAATGTGTCAAATTTAAGACACCTTTTTATTTTTTACCTATTAAATTAATCATATCACAAACATTCCGCGACCGCTGACACTTTGTGATTTTTAATTATAAATTTAAACCAATCGTCGCCATAAAACGTGCCTCAGATTGGTTAGTATGCACATCTACATAATGAGAAAAGAATTTTCCAGAATGCGCGGTGCAGAATTCACTCATAAAAATATTTTCTTGCAGTACACCTGCGTCAGTTAACTCATAAAGATTTTTCCCCATTAGATTCATATAGATTAACCAGTCTCCGGCTTGTTTTAGAAATGGTTGCCATTCAGGTAAATAAGCTAATTCCGTATTTTTGAGTCCATAGCAACATTGATGTATACTTGGCCCAATACCAATTATCAATTCATTTGGATTAGTTTTAAAATTTTTATTCATTTCGTTGATAATTTTTTTAGTTATTGGTTGTGAATCAATTTGTCTGCTAATGTGAGCTAGCCCAATCGCTTTGTTTACAGGATCGTAAAAAAGTATTGATAAACAATCTGCCACTAAGTGAAATAAATTTAAGCCCGGCTCGTTGGTAATTAATCCATCGGCTTGGATTTTATAATCATTATTTAGTACGCCATACCCCGTATCTTTTTTAGTTACCCGTACAATTTTATCACCGTGTATAAGTTCACTCGTGACACAAAAATCAGGATCAATTTTAAGTTCAGTAAAAAAATTAGCACGATTTTGTTTAACTGTTTTCTCTTCGCCCCATTTAAAAGACATATTGCCCTCGTCTTTGGTGGAAAAGGCGTGAGTGATTGGATAATCTTGTAGTTCAGGAAGGTAGTAGGGCATTTTGGTAATGATTGTTGTTATTTTCGTACCAGCGTAAATTAGAGATAATTTGTCTCGAATAAAGAATCAAGAATCACGAATTAAGAATGTTGTTGGTATTTATCTTGATTCGTAATTCGTTATTCGTGATTCGGGACATTTGTAATTGAGATTTAAAATTTTATTCACGTTGATATGAATAGTAATTAAATTATAGTACTTGGGTTATACACTAAATCTAAAATGACAAATATCGCCATCGTGCATTACATATTCTTTGCCCTCTACTCGGAGTTTGCCGTGTTCGCGGGCACCAGCTTCGCCAGCAAAATTTACAAAATCATCATAAGAAATTACTTCAGCGCGGATAAAGCCATGTTCAAAATCAGTGTGAATTACACCAGCCGCGCGTGGCGCTTTATCTCCACTATGAATAGTCCAAGCGCGTGATTCCTCGGGTCCGGTGGTAAAAAAAGTAACTAAATTTAAAAGTTGGTAGCTGGCATGAATTAATTTATCAAGCCCGCTTTCTTTAAGTTCTAAATCATTAAGCATCGCGGCCGCTTCACTTGGTGTAAGGTCGGCTAGCTCGGCTTCAATTTTTGCAGAAATAATAATAGCTGGAGTAAGATTAGTTTTTACCTCATTGATTGCCTCATCCGAGTTAATTACATACAACAACGGTTTGGCGGTTAAAAGTTGTTGTTCACGAACAAGTGGTAATTCATCTTCGTGCCAAGTGAGTGTACGGGCTGGTTCACCGGTTTTTAAATGGGCTTCAACTTTTTCTAAAATAACAATTTGTTTGGCAGCCAATTTATCTTGACCAGTTTTAAGTTTTGGTCGAAGTCCAGCTAATTTTTTTTGTACCATAGATAAATCGGCCATTACTAGTTCTAAGTTTATTACATCAGCGTCACTTTGTGGGTCAACCGTGCCATGTACATGAATAATATTAGGGTCGGCAAATGAACGCACTACTTGAACAATTGCATCTACCTCACGGATGTTAGCTAAAAATTGATTACCCAAACCTTCGCCTTGGTGGGCGTTTTTAACTAGGCCGGCAATATCTACAAATTCAATCGTGGTTGGAACAATCTTGGCTGATTTAGAAATATCAGTTAATTTTTGCAATCGCAGGTCAGGCACTTCAACCACACCAACATTGGGATCAATGGTGGCAAAAGGATAATTTTCAATTACCACTTGTTTGCGAGTGAGAGCTTTAAATAAAGTTGATTTGCCCACATTGGGCAGGCCAACAATGCCGACTTGAAGAGACATAGATTGTATTGTATTAATTGTAATAGGTTTTCACTAGAACATTAGATCACTAGATCATAAGAACAAAAAAGTTTTTTATTAATAATGTTCTAATGTTTAAATGTTCTAGTGTTTTAATGTCAATTTTTTAGGATTTCGGATTTAGGGCTTCGGATTTAACCAACCATCCCGCCTTTACTTTAGCTTATTTTAGGACTTTCGCAAATAGTTGCTAAATTACATTAAAATTACTACCCAATATAAAAACGGAACACAATTTAGTGTTCCGTTGTTTTTTAATTATTCTTTGTTAGTTAATAGTTTGACTGTATGAAGCATCAATTCGTTGGTGCTATCAATGATAGTGGTCGAAGGTTTTAAAACTTCTTGTAAGTCAGTACAACCTAATATAATGTTAGGCGATTGTATTAGCGGTTGAATGCAAGAAAGAGCAATTTTTATTTTATTAAAATCTCGGCTTAACAAATTACTAATTAAATTTTCTAGATTTTTTTGATCAGCCGGTGATGGTATGCGTAAATTAATATTTTGTTGTTTAAAAATATTTTGATATATTTTAGTACGTAGAGTTTGGGTAGTAGCCAGTAATAAGGCTTCGGTCCAGCCACGTTTACGTACCTCTTGAGCTACTACACTAATTATGTGTATTACGCTAATATTAACTTGTGCTACAATCTCATCATAAAATTCATGCACAGTGTTGCAGGGGATAACAATAAAATCAGCGCCGCCGGCTTCTAATGACTTAGCCGAATTTATTAACATTTTACGATAATGAGATTTATGCTTACCTTGAGTTATGTAAGCTTGTTCTTTTTTAAGGTTAAGAGGAATACTGTGAATTATAGTATCTGGTCTGGTTGTTGAACTGCCGTAACGCATCAGATCAAGATAGAAAGTACTGGTGGTATCGGGACCTAGTCCGCCTAGAATTCCAACGCGTGGGGTATTATTATAGTTTTTCATTTTATTTTAGTATTGGTTTGTGGAATAAAAAAAACCGCCTACAGAAATAGGCGGTCGTGGGTTAAAAATTTAAATATGACAAATTACCGCATATACTGTAGATAGTAGGTTACGCGAGTGTAATAAGTATTAATGTTGGCAAAAGATATATTCATATCGTTTTTAGTATAGCTTATTATTTTTTATTAGTCAATAGTTTTATATGCTTCGAGTAGTTTTAGATACTAATGTTTTAATCAATGCGCAAAAGGGTGCGGGGAGTTATCCTCAGCGAATTTTGGATTTGGCAAAACTCGGAAAAATTAAAGCCCTAATTTCTCATCAAGTACGGCGGGAAAATGAATTAATAGTAAAGCGCTTAGTTAAAGATCAAATTTTTAAGCAAGAAATTTTAGCATTTTTAAATTCAGCGGAGAAGGTAGAACCCGAGCTGGTGCCAGCCATGCTCGAAGATCCCGAAGATCACAAATTATTAGATGCGGCTGTTGGGGGTAGGGCGCAATTTTTAATTACAGAAGACAGGCATTTATTAGAAGTGGGGGAATGGGACGGTGTGAAGGTAATTAAGCCGCAAGCTTTTTGGCAATGGTGGGAAGCTGAACAAGGTGGTGGCTGGCAAGATTGGGTGAAGAATATTTTTGGGAACTAATTATTTTTAAAAGTTCCAATGACAAAGTTCAAATTTCCAATAAATATTTAAAAAGTTTTTAAAATTTTAAAACATTGAAATTTTATTGGGATTTGGGATTTTGAACTTGGGATTTTAAAGAGCTATCTTATTTTCACTAACTGTGTTATAGTGGCGGCATGAATACAACATCTGGTTTT
>JBBTZY010000055.1:0-2993 GCA_038061115.1 Patescibacteria group bacterium
TATTTATGAGCTAACCGCTAGTACTACGGTTGCAGTTTCAATGAGCTAAAGCGAGGCATTGACAAAATCCCCCACCTGCGCTATCATAGAGTGTTAACAATTAAATATAAAAAGCCAACCCTAATGCTTGGGGGTAGGACTTTAGTACCTAAAATGCAAAAAGTGTTTACTTAGGTATCGGTTAAAACAAGCATAGCCCCTTGGTTTCTAAAAAACTTTACGGGGCACAACCTAAACTGCAGTTGAATAGACAGTAATGGATGCTAAACAAACTGATATCCAAGTAAACACTTTTTTAAATAAAATAATTCCGGCAAACATGACCGGGCGATCAAAAACCAAAAAAAATAAAAACAATGAACAGAGCCAGAGCCGCTCCCATCTAACGGGAGTATAACCCACAAAAACAAAAATAACGTCCATGGGGATAAAACCCCTATTCATAGAGCCAAGAGCTCTAAACATGTTTGTATAACAAAAGTTAGCAAGGAGAATGCAAAGCCCGAGTTTATACCGAGAATTTATTCGGAATGCACCTTAAACACTTCATTATACTCACGTATTCGGGAGAATTCGATTAGCAAACGTCTAAGACGTAAATACTAATGCACGACCTCCCCTTTTCCCAGCCGATGATGGTAATCGTCGCTTGAGAAGAGGAAATAAAAATATCATTCCAAAAATAGTTGTCATTCCCGCGGCTTGTCCTTCCGTAGCTTTTAGCGAAGGAGGAAGGCGGGAATCCATAAAAATTAAACTACAAATTTCTGGATCCCGGATCCTTGTCCGGGATGACAATAAACTGTCACTTTAACAAACATTTATCTTTACCAACCTGGGAGGAGTGAAACGAATCTCACGAAACGTTTTACAACGCGGGGCAGATTTGGGTCGCGACTGGTGTAAACTGGTTTCAACCTATTATCTGTACGCTTGGTAGGATGGCTTTCGAGCCAAAATCCTACCCGCCAGGTTAGTAAAGATAAATAATCACAAATTTAATGCCAAGCCTAAGGCGTAATCAAAGGCGGAAAGAATTACATGGAAAACTTAATAACTGGACTTGTTTGTTTTTTTATTGGTATTGTCAGCTATGTAGGGGTGGCTTATATTTTTGGAATAAACCGAGCCAACCTATTACCGATTGGAGTAATATTAGTCGGTGTAATTTTCTCACCGCTATATATTTCAATGCCTCTAACACTATTAGGTCATATAGTTTGTGTAATTGCAATGGGGAAAATTAAAAAAATACTTCGACCTTTTGTGGATATTTTATTAGTTACTTTATTAATTACAATAACAGCGGAAATTAATCAAACTAAACAACAAATTAACTGATTTATAAACAACCCCCGACACCGAGGATTTATATCGGGTAGAAAGAAAAAATGGAAAAAGCAAAATTAGGCGACTATGTAACAGCTAAACTTGTTGGCGAGAACGATTGTAGGCAGGGAGTGTTCATTAAAGATAATGGTGACGGCACTATTATCGTCAAAGGAGAGTTGGATGAGTACTTGTGTGAAGGATCAAACAATGTCGGTGTCGTACCTGACAAAAATCTTTTATTTGACGACACTCGTAAATTTGTTACTGAAACGAGAAAAAAATACAACCTCTTACAATAAATTTTAATTCACTAATTCACCAACAACTAAGGACTTGGATATGAAAAAAAATTATTAACGACGCAAGTTGTTAAGCGGGTCGTCGACCACCTCGGCAACCAGAAGTCGACCGCGACTAAAGGCGAATTTTAGATAAGGACAGAACAAGATTTATCTGTCCTTAATTTTTTTAAAATTATAATTTTGTCATCCTGAGCGAGGCGAAGGATCTTAACAAATTATAGAGATTCTTCGGCTGCGGCCTCAGAATGACAGTTGATAGATTGCTTCGTCATTCGCTTTGGCTCTCTCGTCGCAATGACAACTGTGTTATAATCTTCAAAAAGTTAAATTAATCACCGTCTCTACAAATGTCCGGGCGGACATAAATAGAGACGCGCAAAAAATCACAAAAGAAAGAAAAACAATGAATCAAAAAACAAAAAATCGCGTGGTGGCGATTGTCGTAGTAATAATATTAATTTTTATAACAAATTGGATACTTAATACGACTGGCGTCACTACTATATTTCACTAAAGCCGACTTCAAGCAACATTATGAAGTCGGTGTTTTTTTTATAAATATGAATAAAAAATTTTACTACTTCTCTAGAGAAGTAGTGCAAGAGTCGCGGCCTGTGTCTTCGGGTTTGAACAGTGCTCGTCAAATGAGCTGGCTTGGGCTATGCACAGCGACCACAGACACGCCCAAGCCGTACGCTCATTTGCCTTGCGCTCTGTACAAACCCTACGACGAGGCCGCACTACTTTTGGGAATTGGGATTTATTTCGGATTTCGATATTCGAATTTAAGATTTATTGTTTATTGTTTCTGGATTCCCCTTTTCAGGGGAATGACAGTCGTTAAACTTCCTCTACCTTCCCCACTTTCTCTATCATCTTCTCCCCCACTTGCCATACATCTCCCGCGCCCATAGTGATAACTAAATCGCTTTTTGAAGCAGTGGAAATTAAATATTCTAATGCATTATCAATTTTAGGTTGATACACTACATTCTGATGATGTTTTTTTATTTCTGCCACTACATCTTCGGCTGAGATGCCACCCTGCTCTTCGCGCGCTGAACCATAAATATCCATCATCACCACTTCATCGGCTTCGGCAAAAGCAGTAGCAAAATCGGGTAGTAGTGCTTTAGTGCGAGTAAAAGTGTGAGGTTGAAAAACACAACGAATTTTTTTATAAGGATAAAAAGCGCGCAAGGCCTTAAGCGAGGCCTTAATTTCTGCCGGATGATGCGCGTAATCATCTATTAAATAAACTCCATTTATTAATTTAGCTTTTTTTTCTAAACGCCGCGCCGTACCTTCAAAGCTAGCCAGTGCTTGGCGAATTATTTCTATATCTACCCCGAGTTTTGT
>JBBTZY010000056.1:0-3684 GCA_038061115.1 Patescibacteria group bacterium
TCAGGTGCAAAAAAGCCTGTACCACCACAAGTATCTTGTTTGGAAATACCACCCACTAAATCTGACACCTCTTCACTAATAACAATTGAAACTACGCCGGGTAAAACTTTTTCATAAGCCGCAATTACTGCCTCTTCTTCGGGCACAATTATATTTTGTGGTGATTGTTTAAAGGTTGTTGGTGGTTTAGGTGCGGTATTTTTAGCTGGGATATTTTTTGGTGCGGTAGTTGCGGTGTAACCTACGAGCGGTAGTAAAATGGTTAAGATGAATAAGAAAAGGTAAAAAGTTTTTTTCATACCCAGTATATCAACTTCGCTTCGCCTAAATAAAGCAAGCGGAAGTTAAAGAATTAATGATTAAATTATGATTAGAATTAGATAACATAATTAACGTGTGGATTAGGCGAAAGTTAGCTTTAGCGAAGTTGTATTACTGGGCATAACAATTTAGCAGTTAAGATTTAGAGTTGATACAATATTTAACGTAAGTTAATTTATTTTCTTACACTATGAGCGGTATTTTTTCCAGATCGGTTTTTTCCCCAGTAATTAAACTTTCAATCCGATAAGCGCCGTGGGTAGGGGCTTCAATAAAACCATTCCAAGCTACCCTAGCGAGCCCGCCGGAATCTACCCAATCAAACAACCATTCATTAGTATATTTAGGATCATTTTGGGTAATACCACCACCCACAGTTTTAAGCCACAAGCGATTGTAATTTTCTTGTGAGCCAATCGGCGGGGCAATAATTATTGGTATACCAAGGCCAGTATAAAAAGATAATTCCGATGGCTTGGTCCACAAAATATCAGTGGTGTGGAGTAGTTTACTAAAGTGACTTAAATATTCAGCAATAGTTTCACCTTGGATTAAATGAATGCCCTTACCTAGTTGTTTGGTCAGTCGTAAATCACGTAGCCCTTCTTTATAATAAGCGGAAATTTTATGATGTGTACCAGTTACTAAGTTTAAGCGGATTTTACCTTGTTGGATTTTAGTGGAAAGTGATTCCGCAATTTGTAAACCAATATCTTTTTGGGCGCCTGCGCCACCTACGGCGAAAGTTAAAGTAAGTGGATGTTTATGGTCAACTGTTTGCCAACGATTACCTAGGTTGTGCACTAAAGTGCGTTCGTATTTTTCGGCAAAAATTTTTTTAGGATCTAAATTTTGAATTCTTTGGGATAAATCTTGCTTAATAACTTTACCATTTATACCACCAATCAATTCTTTAGGTAGAGGAAAACCGGTTAAATAAATATTCTCTGGCCTTACGCCATAAAGTTTGAGCCGTTCTACTACTCGACCATTGGGGGCTAGATATTTAATTCGACTGCCGTGTGGGTTTAATGGCGCCCAAGTGCGACTGCAATCAGCATCACAAATTACGCAGTAAATATCACCAGGATAATCGTGTTCTTCGGCCGCAAAAGCGGCTTGAAAAAAGGTAGAGATTAGTGGTAGTGGTGTTTTCCGCATGTAATCAATTAGGTGGCGGCCAAAACCTTGTTTAATCATACCGTAAGTTTGTTTGAGTTGTAGATTAGGCGCGGATAAATCACGACGTGGATAAAATGGTTCAATCTGCTGAAAATGATCCATCACTTCAAATAGCACATCACCAACTATTGGAATAGTTTTAATTCGTGACACAGTTTCATAGACCTTACGTAGATTTTTCCAGTGATCACGTTCGGTTTTGGGAATCCCCGGGTAATTATTGGCAATTAAAACTGGACCGTGGGCCAAGTCGCGCAGGCCATAAGCCGCTCGTTCGTGCCCATAACCCATATCTACTGCCACCACCCAGGCCTTGTGTAAATTTAGTTTAGTCATATGAGATTAGTATAGCAGATTTTAAAAGGATAAAAAAATCCCTACTTAGTGTGAACTAAATAGGGAAAATCGGGCATTATATTTTAATGTATTTTGCCTGAAAAATAAGAAGAACTTACTTTTGTGTGAGGAAATTTGATTGGGGCGCGCTCTTTACTGGTAAAGAACATATGTCGGCTGGTATTTTTGGGATTTGTACCAGCCAGATTATCTAATTTCCACGATCTGAATTCTCCTTCTAATTTTTTTAGGGTGTCTTGCCATATAACTAATTCTTCTTTGGTCACTATTTTTTTTTGACTTTTAGCTCGCTCAACAATTCTGGTTAGGAATTTTAAAAGTATTTTAATTTTATCCCTTTGTTTTCTTATTAATCTAGGATATTTTCTATCCTCTTTGTTTATTGCTTCTATTAAATAATTTGTAATTTTTTGTGTTGTTTCTTGGTATTGCTCTTTAATATGATTGTCATTTACTATATTATTCATTTCTATTCTGAATTTTGATTTTTATTAGGAGATTTATAATGTTATTTGCTTTAGATTTTAGTTGATTTGGGGATTTTGTCAAGCTGGTTGTTTGGTTGTTTGGATTTGCTCTTGACTAAAGCATCGTTTATGATTAATCTGTATCAGTTAGTTGTTGGTTGTAAGTTATAGGTTATATAGTTGTTGACTTGGCCTCATCGTCTAATGGTTAGGACGCCACGCTTTCAATGTGGCAATCCGGGTTCGATTCCCGGTGGGGCTACCACATAAGAGCAATTCTAATAAGGGATTGCTCTTATGTGGTATTTGCATAGGGAATCGAAGGGTAGTTTAAAAAACTAAACTGCTTTAGATTTTTAAACACCCGGGCTCTGGCGGAAAAATTTAGCTTGCGCCAAAGCGCTGCTAAATTTTGGGGGAAGAGGATTCCCGGTGGGGCTACCAAAAAATCTTACTTAGAGATAGTTTCAAAATCCCTTAAGTATTTGTCATTCTGAGGTCAAAACCGAAGAATCTCTACAACTTCTAGAGATCCTTCGCTTCGGCTCAGGATGACATTGTTGTTTATATTAGTTTTGAAACCATCTCTTACTCTAAGTAGGGTTTTTTGTTTTATAGTATTAAACTTATGCTATAATGAAAAAGTATGCCCAGATATACAACTTCGCTTAAGCTCTCGCCAAATAAGCACTCAACTATGTTATCATTTTTAAATTATTATTTAATCATTAACTACTCAACTAGCCTACGCTTTATTTTGGCGTAGCGAAGTTGATATACTGGGTATGACTAATATTTCATGGCAAGCGCCAGTCGAAGTTGACGCACGGATATCTTTGGGTAGTAAACCACAGAATTTTGAATGGTACCCCGAAGAAGAAGGGCAGTTGGCGGTTGATGTTTATCAAACCGACCAAGAGTTGATTATTATCTCTACTATTGCTGGTGTAGGGCCTGATGATATTGAAATTACTTTAAATAATGATTTAGTAACAATTCGCGGTCAACGACAAAAAGGCGATACGGCACCTAAGGAAGATTATTTTTATCAGGAATGTTATTGGGGCTCCTTTTCTCGTTCGATAGTTTTACCAGTAGAAATTAATCCAGGTGAGGCGTCGGTGAGTTTAAAATATGGTTTACTTAAAATCGTTTTACCAAAAATTATGTCAAACGGACCGGTACGGCTAGATATAAAGGAAGAGTAGTTTAGAATTTCTAAACTCTAAATAACCTTTAGAATTTCCAATGATCAATTTACAATTTTCAATAAATTTTCAATGACCCAATGATTTAAAAAAATAATTGAAAAATTGATAATTGATTCATTTATTGTCGTGCCTACGGCAGATCTCCC
>JBBTZY010000057.1:0-21051 GCA_038061115.1 Patescibacteria group bacterium
TCTTATCTCAAACACATTATTGATTTCGGTCACACTTATTAATGAGCTAATGCGAACGTAAAATGCAAAAGTCAAAATTATGGAGTGAAAAATTTTTTTAAAAAATTTTTCACAGTGTTATTAAAAGTTTTTATTTTTGAGTTGTAGTTTTGACTTTTTACCTTTGACTTTTGAGTTAATTTAATGCTACTCTAATTAAGTAATTAATCTTATTATTCATCTTTTTCATGTCTTACCCACACTTAGAAATTGAACAAAAATGGCAAAAGTATTGGGCTGACAATAAAACTTTTTTTGTATCTGATGACACTTCAGGCGAACGGGCTTATGTTTTAGATATGTTTCCTTATCCATCGGCGCAGGGGCTTCATGTGGGGCATCCGGAAGGTTATACTGCCACTGATATTTATAGTAGATATCTAAGAATGAATGGAGTGAATGTTTTGCATCCAATGGGTTTTGATGCTTTTGGTTTGCCTGCCGAAAATTATGCTATTAAGGTTGGTAAAAATCCTAAAGAAGTCACAGCTCAAAATATTGATAATTTTCGTAGGCAAATAAAATCATTGGGATTTTCTTACGACTGGTTGCGTGAGGTTGATACTTCTTCCCCTGAATATTATAAATGGACCCAGTGGTTATTTTTGAAATTTTATGAAAAGGGGTTAGCTTATCAAAAGTCGGCACCAGTTAATTGGTGTCCGGGTTGTCAAACTGTGCTAGCCAACGAGCAAGTAGTAGCCGGTGAGTGCGAAAGATGTCATTCAGTGGTAGAACAAAAACAAATGAAGCAATGGTTTTTTAAGATTACTGATTATACAGAAAAGTTGTTGCAAGGTTTAGATGGTCCGCCAGCTGGCGGATTAGATTGGCCGACACCAATTTTAGAAATGCAAAAAAATTGGATTGGAAAGTCAGAAGGTGCCGAAGTTGATTTTAAGATTGTCATTCCCGCGGAGGCTGGAATCCAGAAACAGAATGATTTAAGCGTTAAGGTATTTACAACACGTTTGGATACGATTTTCGGGGCGACGTATTTAGTGCTGGCGCCGGAACACTCGTTAGTCGCTTCGCTCCTTGAGAATCACGAATTAAGGATTACGAATCACGAAGAAGTTGAGAATTATTTAATTGAAACAAAGAAAAAAACAGAGTTAGATCGTAAAATAGAGAGTAAAGAAAAAACAGGAGTGAAGTTAGAAGGCATCACAGCAATTAATCCAGCTAGCGGTGAGGAAATTCCAGTATTTGTAGCCGATTATATTTTAATGTCTTATGGCACTGGCGCGATAATGGCAGTGCCGGCGCATGACGCGCGTGATTTTGAATTTGCAAAAAAATTTAATTTACCGATTAAGCGAGTGGTCGAGCCAAAATTCGTGCTTACTGATGGCGATGCGGCTTTTCGTACTAATGAAGAAATTATCAAACGCAATGCTGTATGCGCGATTGTGTTTAATCCAAAAAATAATAAATATCTTTGTGTAAGTTGGCGCGCTTTTCAAATGCATGGATTAGTGACTGGTGGTGTGGAAGAGGGTGAGGATATTGTAGAGGCGGCTAAGCGCGAAGTGTACGAAGAAACTGGTTATAAAAATGTTAAATTAACCCGCGATCCTCAGTTTGCTTTGCATACATTTTTTTATCATCGTGTAAAAAAACAAAATCGTTGGGCCAGATTCCAGTATTTATTTTTTGAGTTAGAAAATGAAGAGAGAGATGATATTACTGAAACAGAAAATAATTTACACGAAGTTTTATGGTTGACCAAAGAAGAGTTAAAGAAGTTTTTTTCTGTGGCCGAAGGTGAATTTACTTTAAATTTTTTAAATGATCCTTATTATATTCATACCGGTGATGGATTGCTACACAATTCTGGTGAGTTTGATAATTTAGATTCAACTGAAGCGAAAGTTAAGATTGCTAAAAAAATCGGGGCTGAATTTAAAACTCAGTATCGTTTGCGTGATTGGTTAATTTCAAGGCAACGTTATTGGGGTGCGCCAATTCCAATTATTTATTGTGATGAGTGTGGTACACAACCAGTTCCCGAAATTACTTTACCAGTTGTTTTACCGGTTGATGTAGATTTTCGCCCTACGGGTGAGTCGCCGCTTACGCGTTCCAAAACTTTTCACGATGTTAAATGCCCCAAGTGCGGGGCCAAAGCTAGGCGGGAAAGTGACACCATGGATACTTTTGTTGACTCATCTTGGTATTTTTTGCGCTACTGTGATCCACAAAATTCAGCCAAAATTTTTGATGAAGGTAAGGTAGCCAAGTGGTGTCCAGTGAATTTTTATGTTGGTGGGGCTGAGCATGCTGTACTCCATCTTTTATATGCTCGTTTTTTTACCAAAGTTTTATTTGATTTAGGTTTAGTTAATTTTTCTGAGCCATTTTTGAAATTAAGAAACCAAGGTTTGATTTTAGGTGAAGATGGTCAAAAAATGTCCAAGTCGCGTGGCAATGTAGTAAACCCTGATGAGATTGTAGAGAAATACGGCGCTGATACTTTGCGACTGTACGAAATGTTTATGGGGCCGCTAGAAGATGTTAAACCGTGGCAATCCAAAAGTATTTCTGGTGTGCGGCGGTTTTTAGATAGAGTGTTTGTATTAGTAAGTGAAGATGAATTAATTACAACTAGCGATGTTAAACTAGGTGAAATAAAAGTTTGGCAAGCGAAAACTATTAAAAAAGTAACTAGTGATATTAAAAATTTTCATTTTAATACCGCTATTTCAGCTTTAATGGAGTATGTTAATTTTTTGTATACTGTGCCAGTAGGTGAAGAAAGAAAATTAGCTGTAAAAAATTTGATTATTTTACTTGCGCCTTTCGCACCCCATTTATCAGCGGAAGTTTGGGAGAGTTTAGGTGAAAAGAATATGGTATGGGAACAAACTTGGCCATCGGTAGATGAGATGGTTTTAAAAAATCTTACAGTTGTAGTAGCGGTGCAGGTGAATGGTAAATTGCGTGGCACAATTGAGGTATCGCCAGAAGTTGGTGAGGATGAAGTTGTAACTATGGCTAAAAAATTGTCAGTTATAGAGAAATATTTAGAAAGTGGTGAGATTGTTAAAACAATTTACGTGGCGGGAAGGTTAGTTAATTTTGTGGTGAAGTGAATTAGCTTGTAGCACGTAACCGGTAATAATTTGTCATCCTGAGGTCAAAGCCGAAGGATCTATAACAATTGTTTCGAATCACGAAGCACGAATAAAGAATCACGAATGTTAGTAGTACTTATCTTAATTCGTAATTCTTGATTCTTAATTCGGGACAATCTGGATTTATGTTTATTCTAAAATCAACCAATCAATTTATTCCTCAGATTTGCCAACTACTCACTCAAGGTGTCGTGGTAGCCGCTCCAACTGAAACTGCTTTTGGGTTAATGACCAACGCTCTAAATAAAAAAGCTGTGGCACAAATTATTAAAATAAAAGGTCGCACCAAATCAAGTGAGAGAAATAAACCAATTGCGCTTGTCGCATCCGATTTATCAATGGTTAAAAAATATTTTTATTTAAATAAAGCGGAATTAGATCTAGCTAAAAAATTTTGGCCGGGCGCGCTTACTATTTTACTTAAACCAAAAATAAAATTTCTACGCACGGTTACAGGGCCTCACAATTTAGTTGGTGTGCGAGTGCCAGATCAAGCGTGGTTATGTAAATTAATAAAGACGTTTAGTCGGCCGTTAACTGCTACCTCGGCAAATTTAGCCAGTCAGCCAGCTTTATATAATTTTCAAAATGTAATTCGAGCTTTAGGTAAAAATGGGTTAGAATATGTAGTAGAAGGCAATCTTCGTCGGAATTCTGTATCAACAGTGATAAAAGTGGTCAATGATAAAATAATAATTTTAAGACAAGGAAAAGTAAAAATCCCCAAGACCCAAATCCCAATTCCCAAAATTTAGTAAATTATGTTTCGTACTACTTGGGGATTGGATCTTTCGGCCTTCGTAGCTGAAGCTGCTTCGGCGAAGAGGGCTGGGAATTGGGAATTAAATTATTTGGATTTATTTAGGATTTAGACATTCGGATTTAGGATTTCAAATTTATATGTTCCATCATCTTCATTACTCATTCGCTGGGTTGTTGCCTCACAAACTATCGCCCGAAGTGCGTGAGCTTTATTGGTCATCACTCTTACAAAATTTAGCATTATCAATGCTACTTTTATTTGAGCCAATTTATTTGTGGCAACAAGGTTTAGGAGTCAAGGGCATCATTTTATTTTTTTTGGCTGTTTACTTAGTTTATTTATTTATTGTTCCGCTCGGTGCTAATTTTGCTACTCGTTTTGGTTTTGAGCATTCAATGGCGCTATCTACTGTTTGGCAGGTATTTTATTTAATTTGTTTATATTTAGTAGCTGTAAATTGGTGGTGGTTAGTGCCGGCCGCACTACTGTACGTTTTGCAAAAAGCTTTTTATTGGCCAGCTTACCATGCTGATTTCGCGCATTACGCCGTGAGCGAAGAGGAAGGCCGCGAAGTATCGGGCTTAACTGTGGCTGCGTCACTCGTTTTTGTAATTGGTCCAATTTTAGCTGGTTTGATTTTACAATTTAGTTCTTGGGCTGTACTTTTTATAATTGCGAGTGGTTTAATATTGCTTTCTAGTTGGCCATTACTTAAAACACCAGAAAAGTTTGAACCACGCAACTTTCCTTATAAAGATGCTTTTGCTAGATTATTGTCGCGAGCTAACCGTAAGTTACTTTTAGGTTATTTAGGTTTTGGTGAAGAATTAATTTTGCTTACGCTTTGGCCGGTATTTATGGTGGTGGTGCTAGTTAATTATGTAGAAATTGGCGCGGTGGCAGCTGTAGCTACTTTATTTACGGCTATGACCACACTTTATATTGGTCGTTTAATTGATAAAAATAATAAAAATCGTATTTTGCGTTTGGCAACTTGGTTTTATTTTACTAGTTGGGTAGCTCGTTTATTTATTAAATTACCAGTTCATATTTTTATGGCTGATAGTTGGTCGCGGTTATCAAAAAATTTAATAATGGTACCAATTACTACTATTACTTATGAGCGGGCGCAAAATAACAGAGCGATGGATACAGTAGTATTTTTTGAAATGAGTTTGGTGGTGGGAAAAATCTTAGCCGCCTTAATTTTATTGGTCGTATTTAGTTTTACTACCAGTTGGTCGGTAGTGTGGGGGATTGCTGCTCTTATGTCTTTATTATATTTGAAATTGTAAGATTAATTATATAATTTTCGTTATACAAAATGTGTGAATTTAAAAATAAAAAATCAAAATGCAAAATGACAGATTAAAATTTAAAATTATCACGAAACAACTGAACCGTGCGGCCTCGTCGTAGGGTTTGTACAGAGCGGAAGTCAAACGAGCGTCCGGTTCGGGCGTGTCTGTGGTAGTTGTGCATAGCCCGAACCAGCTAGTTTGACGAGCACTGTTCAAACCCGAAGACACAGGCCGCGATTCTTGGTTACTTCTACTAAAGAAGTAACAAAATAAATTAATTAATATCTAATTGTTATGTTGCCAAGTGATTTACAAAGTTGGACAAAAAAATTAGTTAATCAATATAATTTTCAAGCTGGCAAAAAAATGGGTCAGCATTTTTTAATTGACGAAGGTGTTTTGTCCTATATTATTAAAACAGCTAATTTAAAACCTCAGCAGAAAGTTTTAGAAATCGGCGGAGGTCTCGGTGTGCTTACCTTGGCACTACTTAAAAGTGGCGCCCAAGTTGTGACAGTGGAATTAGATAGTAAGTTGGCAGTGGGTTTAAAAAAATTAGCCAGCGCAGGTAGCAATTTAAAAGTTTTACAGGGTGATATTTTAAAATTCAAACCCGAAGTTTTAAAACAAGAATTAAATTTGAGTGACAATGAATCGTTTGTAGTAGTAGCTAATTTGCCTTATGAAATTTCTGGCGCTTTTCTTCGTCAATTTTTGTCGGGAACCTTGCGTCCGGAAAGTATGACTTTACTTTTGCAAAAAGAAGTTGGTGAAAGATTAGTGGCACCGCCCGGTGAAAAAAGTTTGATTTCAATTTTAGCCGATCTGGCTTGTACACAAAAAAATATTGTGCGCCTTGTTTCACCAGCTAGTTTTTGGCCAGAACCTCGAGTAGAATCGTGTTTGATAAAATTAGATTTGCACTCTAAAATCAATTCATCACCAATTTCTGTGGCAGAAGAAAAAATAATTTGGCAACTTTGTCGTTTAGGGTTCGCTGCTCGGCGCAAAATGTTATTTCATAATCTTTTAGGCGGGTTGCATTTGGATAAAAGTGTATTGGAATCAATTTTTGTGACCGCCCAAGTGCCAAGGCAAGCACGAGCGCAGGAATTGGGTATTGAGCAATGGGCTAGTTTAGCGCGAGAATATCAGAAAATGATCAATAGTATAGAGAAATAAAGATTGCCTCGAATCATGAATTAAGAATCAAGAATTACGAATGTTATTCCCCCTTTGAAAAAGGGGGCGAGGGGGATTTACTGTACTTACCTTAATTCGTTATTCCTGATTCGTGATTCTAAACACATTGTGATAACTTTATAAATCTAATTATTAGTTTAAATTACCCTAAAAAATCTTGACAAATAGCAAATTATCTGTTACAATTAACTTATAATTAAGCAATTTTTCATTCAAAATTATTCATTAATGTGGTATTGTTAAATTAGTTGATGGTTAAGCTTAAAATTAACTATCAAAATACACCCGTCATTCCCGCGAAAGCGGGAATCCAGACATAAAGTTGAATTAAAACGTAGATTCCCGTTTTCACGGGAATGACAGTAGGAGTTTTATGTTAGAAACAGAGAAATCCACACCAATTAATGATAAATATCATCGTTACACCGACACAACGATTCGTTTTGTGGCCGTGCTCGCCGTAATAATTGGTATTTGGCAAATTAGAAATGCTATTCGTTTGCCATTTGTAGTAAATTTACCCCCCGAAAGTAGTATAGATTCACTGTCAGGTAATTTATTGTCTGATAATAATGATAATTTAGCCAATTTAAATAAAGATACCGATGCCGATGGTTTAACCGACGCCGATGAGCAAAATATTTATCGTACTAGCGCGTATTTAGCTGATTCTGATTCTGATGGAGTGTCTGATAATCAGGAAATTCAGAAAAAAACTGATCCACTTTGCCCTGAAGGTCAAACTTGTTTAAAACCGAGTTTGGATAATAGTGTGGATAACAGTGGTATTGCGCCGGATAATTTAAAATCTACTGATTTGCGCGCTTATTTAAAACAAAATGGCGTGAGTGAAGATTTGCTAAAAAATTATGATGACGCAACTTTGCAAAGTTTGTATCAAGAATTAGTGGGTGAGCAAGGTAGCGCGCCAACTTCACCGTCTACTACTGGTAGTGGAATACCAGCTCCAGCCGCACCACTACAAAAAGTTAAATTAACACCGGAGCAAAAAGCAATGATAAATAAACTATCACCAGCTGATTTACGGAAATTTATGGTACAAGGTGGAGCCAGCGAAGAAATGTTGAAAAAATTTAGTGATGAACAATTAGCGGAGTTGGTGAAACAGCTAGTCAGCGAATAGAATAATTTTGATCTGTAAAATATTTGTTTAATAAATAAAGTTTGTTCCGAATCACGAATTACGAATCAGGAATCAAGAAGGTTTTATGGAGAATAATACCAAAACAACCAACAAAATAAAATCATTTACTGATCTGAAAGCTTGGAGTGAAGGACATCTATTAGTCTTAATGATTTATCAAAATGTTAACAATTTTCCATCAACCGAGTTATTTGGCTTAATTAGCCAATTAAAAAGAGCTAGTGTTTCTATTACTTCTAATATTGCTGAAGGATTTAGTCGTCAAACTTATGCTGATAAAGTCCATTTTTACACAATGGCACTAGGGTCACTTACTGAAGTTCAGAATCAACTATTAATCGCCCGTGATGTTAAATACTTAACTAATAAACAGTTTCAAGATATAGCCCGTCAATCAGTGGAAGTTCATAAACTTATTAATGGATTATTAAAAAAATCAAAAACTATTCGTGATTCTTAATTCTTGATTCGTGATTCGAAACAATGTTTCATCATTCCAACCCATCTAAATCAAAAATAACCACGCGTATAGTATTATCACTATTTCTCGCGACTGTTTTATTTTCCTCAGCCCCACGTCCAGCTTCAGCGCAACTTGCGTCAGTTGATGCTCCAGCCAACATTTGGACCTCAATCGTTACCTACGCCGATTCGGTTTATCAATCAGTTATAAAACCAGCGGGTGAATGGGCGTGGGAGCATGGTGCAGCCACAGCTTTTCGTAATATGGCGAAAAGTTTTACCCAGCAAATTGCTTATAATGCGGCGGTACAACTAGCTTCAGGTGGCGAGGGCCAGACTCCGCTTTTCACTTGGAAAGGTTTGGGTGATGTTATAAAAGATGCCGGTGATGATGCCTTGGGCGATGCCATTGATAATTTTACCAAAAAAGGTCTGGGTGGTTTTAGTTTATGCGATTCTGGCCCTAATATGCCCGAATTTAAATTAATTATTGGCATGTATCTTTTCAATGAAGCCGATGTGCGCCCTAAAAAAGCTAATTGTAGTTTTAGTAAAATGAAGGGCAATATTGAAAGGTTATCCACTGATCCGCGCTACAAAGATCAATTTTTGAAAAATTTTGGCGCTCAATTTGATCCCAAACAAAACCAATTGGGTATGACTTTAGATATTCAGCAAAATATTTTAAAAGATAAGCGAAGCGCCGAAGAAAAGGCCTTAGATAAAGAAAAAATTAATCAAGGGTTCAAAGATATTACCGAACCAATCACTGGTTTTATAAAATCACCAGCCCAATCTTTAAAAGCTGATCGTGAGTTTACCATGTCGCAAATTTACAATGAACCTTTGGTATTTACTGGTGATATTTTGGCTGATGCCTTAGGTGTATTTACCCAAACTTTCGCGGCGCGTTTTCAAAAAAAATTATTAGAAGGTGTGGTACCATCACCATCTAAATTAGCTAGCAAACGATTTGGTGGTGGTCCTGGCGGCAGTCCTTCGGGTGTAGATTACGCGGTGCAAGTAAATACCTCTATTTCCACTGTCAGTTTAACCAGCGGTGATACTTTAGATGTAATTAGTGAATTTTCTAATTGTACGCAAAATCCTGAAATTGCCCCAGTTAATAATTGTACGATTGATAGTAAATTTGGTCAGGCCTTGCGCTCGGCTGATGAAGGCAAGCCATTAACTGTGCAAGAAGCAATTGACAAAGGGTTAATAAATAGCAGTTGGGGTTTTAAAGAATTACGTCCCGCTGGTCAACGTACGCCTGATGCTTGGTATTTATCTGATCTTAAAAAATTAAGAAAAGCGCGAATTATTCCGGTGGGCTGGGAGTTGGCGGCGGAAAAAATTATTAATTCTAATAGCCCTGAAACAACTTTGCAAGCCATAATGGGTAGCAAAGAACAAAATTATGGTAATGGGTTTAATGAGCGTGATGCGGCGGGTGGATGTAATCAGAATGTTACCGCGCCAACGAATTATGATAATCAAGGTGGAACTAAACCGTGGAAGTCAGCTGGAAAATATTGTGGCTTAATTGATCCCAACTGGTTACTCAAAGCGCCAGCTTCACAGTGTCGCCTGCAAGGTTTTGGTCAACAACTTGAACCATTAAGTGGTAGTCGCGCGCAAACTTGTGTAGATGTACAAAATTGTGTATCCGAAAAAGCGGATGGCACATGCCAAGCTTGGGGTTATTGTACGCGCGAAAAAAATATTTGGCGCTTGGGTGGTGATTCTTGCGAGTTTCCAGAAAATTCTGGCTACTCGCCTTATGCTACTTGCCAAACTTTTTCTAGTCGTGAGGGCGATACTGTTTCTTATCTTAAAGATTCATTAAATTCCAGTGGTTGTGATGGCAGTACTTTTGGTTGTCGTGGTTATTACACTAAAGTTAATACTGGAGCAAGTGTTACCGAAGCTACTCGTTACTTAGAATCTGGCGAGCCCAATGTTACTGATTTAGCAATTACTATTACTGGTAGTTCTAATAATTCTAAAATTTATTTACGCAATCAAGAATCATATAGTTGTGATTCTAAAGATGAAGGTTGTCGGCAATTTTTACGGCTTGGTAAAATTAATCAAGATTCGCTTAGTTCAACTTCAACTGCTAACCCAGTTGAGCAAATTGTTAGCCGTGTTACTGGTAGTAATAGTGAGACATATCAAGATCATACGCAGGCTCAAGAACGTACCCCAACTCAACCTGCTCGTCCAGCAGTTGAATATTTGAATTTAAAATCCGCACCGGCTTATTTAAATTGTTATAATGTATATCCTCAAGATACTTTAGTTAATGGAGTATTTTATCTAGCTGGTTCGTTTAAGACCGATGATGATTCGCCAGAGTGTAGAAATTATTTGGCGCTTTGTAAAGAGTCAGAAGTTGGTTGTGATATGTACGATCCAAAAGCGGGTGGCCCAACTGTACCAGCCGTAGCCAAATCAGAAGATATTTGTCCGGGTGAATGTATTGGCTTTAATACTTATACTGAACTCAAAACTCATTTTTCACCTCAGCCAGAAATTAGTACCACAAATTTTATTCCTGCCGATGGTCAAAAATGTTCAGCGGCCGAAGTTGGTTGTGCGGAATTTACCAATATCGTGGCGGGTGAAAGAAAAGAATATTATTCTTATGTGCGTTCTTGTATTAAGCCAGATGAAAAAGTTGGAAATGATTTGAAAGCCCATACTTATTATACTTGGGTGGGGTCAGAGACCACTGGTTATCAATTAAAAACTTGGTTGCTTGAATCAGATACTCCGGACAATCAAGATTCACCACCCAAAACTGATAATGATCCAACTGATAATGATTCTTGTGTAGGAATTGATGGCGTATTTCCAACTTCCGATCCAGATTGTAAACAATTTTATACCACCACTGGGCAAGTTAGTTATCGTTTAGCCAGTGAAACTATTACAGCTGATAATTCTTGTACCGAGTATCGTAAAACTAGAGGTAATGATACAGAAGTACTAGAGGAAGCTAATTGTTTGGCTAAGAGTGGTGTGTGGAAACCAGATGCTTCTGGTCAAAATGCTTGCTTCTATAATTTTATTCCAAGCGAAGCTAAATCTTGTAGTGCGCGCGCCGTAAGTTGTCGTGAATACAAAGGTCCCACCGCTGATAATGTAAAATTGGTTTTCCCAATTTCAGTTTTTGGATCTGGTCCAAATGATGAAGTCAGAGGATTACCCAATGACACCACTTTAACGGGTGGGTGGGTAGGTGGTGATAATGTTAATGAATCAACTTTGTCAGGTGGTCGGTCGTATAAAATTAGTGGCAGTACTATAGCTGGTAGCACTATAAGTAAGGATTTAACTGGTAAACTCATCTCGGGTAAGCAATATTTATTAACTTTTTGGGCTCGTAATGAAGATGGTGGTAGTGATTTATTAGATGCTGGATTCAAAAAAGGTGGCGTAACAACAGCGATAATGTTTGATCGGGAAATAAATAATTCTTGGCAAATTTATTCTGGTGGCCCAATTACAATTAATAATTTGAACAGTAACGATGTTATTAGTTTAACTATAATAAGGGTAGGCAATACCTACATCGACAACATTCAACTCAAAGAAATTAGTGATACTTTTTATGTTGTCAAAGATAGTTGGAAAAGAGCTGGTTATGCAGATTCTCAAAATGCACCAGCCACTTGTTACTCCGAAAAAGCTGATGGCACGCCAGATTTAACTAACGCAAGAGAACTTCGTTGTGCCGCCTATACCAATCGCGCTAGGCAAACTGTACCAGTAAAAAGTTTTAGTTCGCTTTGTCGGGTAGAAGCCGCGGGTTGTGAGGCCTTGGTTGATACGCGCAATTCTTCTTCACCTCGTGGCGAAGAAGTAGTGAAAGATAATCAAACTGTCACCACACCCGATGATCAAGTTGTATATCGTGTATTTGATGTTAAAAAATCTTGCGCCCCGCAAGCTAAGGCCTGTACCCGTTTAGGAAAAGCTGAAGGCACAAGTTCCACTGGCACAGTTAATAAATGGGCTGATGAATTTTTGCGAATTGATCCCGATACGTTCAGCTCGTCCTCCGGTAATTCTCCGCTTTGTTCCGGCACAGCCGACCGTTGTGAAAAATATACTTTTGACAATGCCAATGGTAATACCGAAGATAAATATTTTAAAGATCCGGGTGACGATGTTTGTGAATACAAACAAAGTGCAGGTTCAGTTGGTTATGCTTGGTATAAAAAAGGTAGTGCTAATACAGAATGTAATCTTGTATGTAGTGGTGGAGCTAATGCTGGCACACCTTGTATCAACGATAGTATTTGTAGTGGTGGTGGAAAGTGTAAACCAACGCCAACACAAATACAAACACAATTATGTCCGTCTGACCAATCAAGTTGTACTGAATTTAAAGATCCTGTTAAACAGAATAGTTATTATTATTTAAATAATAAAAAATTAGATAAAACATCTTGTGGTGGGCAAGTCAGTGAAGTGCAAGGTTGTTTATTGTTTAATGATACTTCAGAGTCATCGGCTAAATGGAGTGCGCAAGATAGTTATACAGAATCAAAAAATAATGATAATAAATTAGTAGTACCAAAAAATACCGGAACATTGGATAGTAATACAATTATTAAAGTTCGTCGCGATCGTGTGTGTAGTGAGTGGTTAGCTTGTCAAAGTGAAACCACGCGCTTTATGGGTAATAAGCCGCGTACTGTTTGTCAGTCCTTGGGTAAATGTAATCAATGGGGTGATCAAGGAGTTGGTAAATGTAGTAGTTGGGTGGAAAATGATCCAGCTGATTTACCCAAGCCATTAAATAGCGTGGAATACCAAAGCCGTATTCAGCGCGGTGAAATCGTACCTGATTATTCAGGTTACTCTATTCCTAATCTTTATCCATTGGATGTTTTGGGTGAGAAAAATTATAGCGATGGAATTAAGTTAACTTATATTAAAGATGGCGTAGATAAAGGGTTAGATGGCGCTGGTACAGATATAAATGGTACTGGTGGTTTACATCAAGATAAACTTTGTCGCGCCTATCCCGCGGCCGATTCGCCTTATCAAGCCGTTGAAGCAGTGATAAGTGATAGTGGTTGGAAATCGTCTTGTCAGACAGATAATGGTAGCCCTTGTCCTCTTACTCCAGAAAATGATATTCAATTACCACAAGATAAAAAACAGGCTTATAAAGATGCGAGTGTGTGTCAAAAAGATAAAGACGGCAATCTTTTGAATTGTGAATGTTTTTATAAAAAAGCAAATTATTCTAGCGGTGATACATTATATTATGGATTTGAAGATGAGAATTCTGCCCCGCCGCCTTTCTTTAGGGCTGGTGATGCAGATAATAATTCTAAATCAAAATTAAAAAAGCAAGACACTTTAATTGGCTTGCGCGGATATTGTTTGGAAAAAGATCCCTCGCGGTTGGTGGTGGCGGGTAATAAAGAAGACGGCGCCTGCCTCACTTGGTATCCATCTGATATTGTCACTGGTGATATTTCGGTTTATGATTATAATCCTGGGGCGGGATTGCAGAATGAGAATTTACAGTATTGTGTAGAAGCAAGGGGTAATAGTCGTTCTTTAAGTAATCCTGTTTATTCAATGTTGTTGAATTCAGGTAATATTGCTATGAAGGTCAATAATTGGAATACAATCGGTTGGGAGCCAGTAGTTGGAGAGAAATGGTATTTAAGCGATATTGAGCGAATCACTTTTGGTAAAGCCGATTCTTTTTCTTCTGGCGGTACGCAATTTTCAGGTCATTGGTGTGGTGGAACTACTGGTAATCAAGATTGTGGCCCAGGTAGTAATGGTGATCAAAATAGTGTGTTAAAACCGGAATTTCGTCCAAATGAATGGAGCAATATTCCATTAGATAATTGTGGTGGGAATAATTGTTGGTATAAAGCAAATAAAAAAATACCACTCGGTACTTCTACGGGTGATTGGTGGTGGAGTAGTGATTTAAAACAAGCACATATGTATATGCCTGGTAATAATAATGATGCTTATTTTGCTATTATTGTTGATGATTTAGATAATCCAAAAGAAATATTGAAAATTATAGTTGGTGGAACAGATGGAGGAGGTGATCCAGAATATGCTATAGTTACACCTAAAATTTTATTTAGGGAATATTGTAAAGTTGTAGCAACTGGCAGTAAGCCATGGACCAATCGTTTATTAGGAAAGAGTTTTGATGGGCCTTATGAATCCAGTATTTCTTCTGACGGTTATTACGGTAGCGTATCAAAAAATTCTAATGATATAAATAAGGTTGTGGGTATAATTAGTAATGGTAGTAATATCCTCCCCCAATGGAGTGGAGTTACTTCAGCGGCATATAGTTATGAAGAAAAAGGTCTGATTAATGAAGGGTTGGGAGTTGGTGTGTGTATTGGTGCAGATATTACTGGTAGTTCAGCTAGTTTAATAGAAGGTTCTCATTGTACTAATTCCATACAGTGTAAGAGTGGAATATGTGGCGGTAGAGGTGAATTGCGTGCTAGTAAGAGTATAAATAATGACGATGGTTATTCTGGTTATAAAACACTAGTAGGATTATTTTCTTATCTTAAAGATTTAAAAATATGGTCGTTTGCACAGAATAAATATATAGATGATTCTACCTCCTGGGATCTAAGCGAAGGACACGATGTTAATTATCAGACTTATGGAAAAATAACACAGCCCGCCATCAAACAAGTAGTTTATAATAACAATGCTAGGCGTCAACCAAGCGAAGGCGCGGCTGGGTTTACGTTGCAAGCTTCATCTATTATTAAAAAAGATGGTGATCTAACTGTTACTTCTCCCGCCGCGGTATCAGCCCAGTTTTATGCCTATAATCCCAATGGTGAACAAATGCCACTTCGTGAAGTGTGGGTGGATTGGGGCGACAACAAAAAATCCGGCGCTTCCGGAAAATATAAGAATCATAAAAATGTTTGTAAAACTAGCTCGATGTGTTCAATTGTTGTAAAAGACCCTAGTTTTGAAAGTGGAGTATTGGCACCAAATTGGCAAGCCGATGCCGGAACTAATACTTCAATCGGTGTGGCAGATGTTTTAAATCCAGCTCATTCCGGTAAATTTTTGGGAATACAAAAAAAATCAGGAACCAATTCATCCGTTTCGCAGTACCTTGGCATATTAAAGAAGGGAAAAACATATTCAGCCTCAGTTTGGTATAAGAAGTTTGCCCTTACTGGAAGCATGACATCAACAAATCCTAGGGGAAAATTATGGTTGGGAGATGCCAGCGGAGTCACTCCTTATACTCAAGGAAAAGAGATTGACGGTGCTGCAACTTTTGAATGGCAGAAATTAACTGTCACTCTCACCCCAACTTCTGATGATGAATTTCATATATTCTTATATTCCGTATCTTCAGGTGCTAGTGATGACACTATAATACTATATGATGATGTTGTAGTTGAAGAAATTACTCAATCTTGTAGGATTGGTGGGTCCGACTGTAATAGTGTTTTTGGTACGGGAGCTAATGCTATCTGTGCAACTAATTCTAATTATAATTTTGGCGACTCATCACAAGCTTGCCAAGCTGATAGCCCAAGCGGTGAAGGATACTTCAATTTCACTCATGTTTATACTTGTTCGGGTACTGAGCCGTGTACCTTCTATCCCAAAGTAATGGTACAAGATAATTGGGGTTGGTGTACTGGTAGAAAAGATGGAGTTAATGGTAATGATAATAAACCAGGTACACCTAAGGGTTATTGGAATACCAATTATAATGATGGTGATTGTAAAGCCGACAATTTAAGTGCCGCTGGTTGGTTCACCTTCCCCGGTAAAGTAACCGTCAAACCCAAACCATAAATAGTTAGGTAGTAGAAATTAATATAAATTAACCAACCACCTCCGCTTTAAAAACGGCGGTGGTTTTTATCTCTTTCACCCAAACGGGCAGAAATGTAACGATCGTTACATTTCTGCCCGTTTGGGTGGTTTAATTAGAATGGCTATTGGTTATTTAGTGATTAAACCTTTGGCTAGGAAAACGTTGATGTAGCCAGTTAGTTTACGCGCCGTAATAAAATTTTTTATCTCTTCTATTACATTAAATTTACTTAACCAAACACTACGTTGCAACATAGTGAAATTACATTCCCTAAGTAATCGTCTTAAAGTGTGGCGTGCAGCCCTGTCTTCTTCTGGAATATCAAATATTACAATCGTATAATAACCAGCTGGTAATTTACTCGCTTTTTTAATATGACTAAAAAGCATTTCCGATATGGCTTTGTTGGTTAGGGTAAAATAGAGCTCGCCACCCTTATTTTTAACGGTTATTTTGCCATTTTTTTGTAATCGTTTTAGGGTTTTAGTGATGTGATATTTTTTGTATTTTTTTTGTTTCATCCATTCACGCAATTCATATTCCCGTACGGCTTTTCGCCCCGGGTGGTTCATCATATAAATTAATTCACTAGCCGATTCAATAGCGAAGCTTAAATTATTATGACCATTAGCAATCAACCAAAGCATAGTTTTGGCTAATGGCGTTGATATGGTATTTTTTGTTTGTGGCATAAATTTTTATTATATATAAAGTTTAAATACAAAGCTTTATATTTAATTTTAACACACATTTTATACTTGGGCAAAAATGTAACGATCGTTACATTTTTGCCCGTTTGATAAAAGTGTGGTTAAGTTGTAGTTGGGGTTTGAGTTGGTGTTAGAGGATTTGATTGGTATTGGTGTTGGTTAAAATAAAAAAAGACCAGTCGTTCGTGTTTTGCAAACGGCTGGTATGGTTATTTTTAAATATAGTTAGAAGGTATCCATAATTACATTTGTAATTGTTATTCCGTTATAGCAACAGTTTGCATATCCAGGGATGCAAGTTGTTTGATAGTAACCATAAATTGAAGGTACGCCTTTTAATCCGCGTGGCAGAACATCGTTGGTAGAAAATACAACGGGCGATGATACTATATCAAAAGACTTATTACCTAATCTGAAGTAAGCTTTATTCGTGCTGTAACACCTTTGGTCCGTGAAGTATATGGTAACTCGCGCATTTAAGGTAAGTGGCACAACTACAGTATCAGTTAGTTCCCGCCATGTAAATATATCTGATGCGTAAGTTCCAGCATCACCTAAAAACATATTACCCGACCAACTACTACCCCATAGTAAGTAATGGTTAGAGTTGATCGTGTATTTTTTATCAGCAAAAACATAAAATGATGTATCAATGGTTTTGCGATCAATTGTATTATAGATTCGAAAGCGATGCGGTCCGACCTTAGAGTTGTCCCAAGTGACAGTAAAAGGTGTTTTTTGGTTTGTTGAGACACCATCTATATCTATATCAGAGCCGGTTGGCGTCGAGTTTAATACCACTACTATACCATTAGTGGGGGTATTGTCATCACTTGGGCCTGGGCCGGTAGATGAATCCTCTTTTTTACAACCCCAAAATAGCAAAGTTACGACGGTGATAATTAAAATAAAAAATAATATGTTAAACGAAGATTTCATACGAAACCTCCTTTCAAGTTGTTAAGGAATAGTGATTTATGTTGATTTTACTCTAGGTAAAGTATAGGTTTGAGTGGGGAAGATGTCAAAGTTTTATAATTTAGAAGCTAGAATGAAAGTTCGGCTTTCATTTGCCAATGCAGTGGGTATTGTTTGTAATTTGTGAGAGATTGCTTCGTCACTCGCCTTACTCGCTTCTCGCAATGACAATTTTACCCCACCTCGCCTCCCCTTAAAGGGGAGGAATACGTTTGAGTTTGTTGTCTTTGTGGAAAAATGGTATAATTTGATTAAGAATATAGAATTACGAATTAAGAATCACGAATAAAAAATAACATTCTTAATTCTTGCTTCGTAATTCGTGATTCGGAACATATTCAATTGCACAATTACATCATTTTTTGATTGAATTTTAGCACGTTTTATCAACATGCTGGCCAAGGTATTTAATTTAATTACTCTCCATCCTTCCCGCCTTAAGCTCACGGGTGGGCTTTTGGTGTTGGGGGTAATTTTATTGGCAGTTGCCTTGCCACTACCAAGCGGGGCGGGATTATCCGAGGCTTTATCTGGCTTGTTAGCAAGTTTAATCTTAGTATTTGCCAATTTTTTGGGTAATTTAACGTTGGCATTAATAAGAATCTTGCTTGATATTGCACAATATAATGATTTTATAAATGCCACAGCAGTAGTCAAGGGGTGGGTAATTGTGCGTGATGTGTGTAATATGTTTTTTATTGTGGCACTACTTGCCATGGCTTTTGGTACGGTTTTTAGGGTAGAAGAATACGGCTATAAACATATTTTAGGTAAATTATTACTCATGGCAGTACTGATTAATTTTTCCAAAAGTATTACAGGGGTGATGATAGATATTGCACAAGTAATAATGCTGACTTTTGTGAATGGTTTTAAAGAAGCCGCCGAAGGTAATTTTGTTAATGGATTTCATTTAACTGAAATGTTTGAATATGCAAAAAATGAAAATATACCCAGTTTAGATGGAACAAAATTAATTGTAGCGGCGATTTTGGCTTTTGTTAGTATTGCTATTACCACCATTGTGGTGGGTGTTTATGTGGCGATGTTTTTAGTGCGTATTGTAGCCCTTTGGTTTTTGATTGTAATTTCGCCATTGGCTTATTTACTATCCGCTTTTCCCGGTGAAAAAGCCAAGGAATATTCGCATGAATGGTGGGATTATTTTGGAAAATATGCGACCACTGGGCCGATACTAGCTTTTTTCTTGTGGCTGTCTCTCGCGGTAATGCAATTTTCCAATAATAATGTGATTGATTTTGCTGAAGACAATCAATTTGTTTTTTCTCCAACTAGTATTGGACAATCGGGAGTTTTAATGTCATTTTTGTTAAATATAATTCTTCTCATTGGTGGCCTCTGGATGGCCCAGCACCTCGGGGTTATTGGTGGCGGGTTGGCGGGTGGGGCAATGCACATGATGCAGAGTGCTGGAAAAAAGATTGGTAAGGGAGCTCTTAATGTAGGCGGATTGAAAGGAACGATGCAGAATTGGTATAACGAAAAAGCTCCGGCTTGGGCGAATCCTGCGGCATTATATCGTGGCTTTAAGGAGCGTAGAAAACAAAAAGATGAAGAAGCAAAAACTATAGCTGCAGCTCGTGGTCGTGAATTTGTTACAAAAGTCATGACTGGTGGCAAGGTGCAAATTCCTTACGAGGATATTGCACAAAGGCATTTACAGGAGGCATATACTAAAGACCTTGGTCATTTAACAAAAGAGCAAAAGGGTGCTGTGCTCGCTAAAGTATGGAACAAAAAAGGACCAGAAGGAGAGCGTATGCGAGCCGCCTTACTTACTTCAGCCGCCTCAGAAAGTCATATTGATGATATATTAGCTACAACTTATTTTCGTAAAGAAGCGGAGTGGACTGACGCTAAGGGCAAAAAACATAAAGGGTTCCAAGATGAAAAAGGAGTATTCAGTGATTTTGAAAAGATTAATAACTTATTTTATTCAGGGTTAGGAGATAGTCAGAATGGTTTACGTACAATTCATGATATTGGGGAGTTAGGTAGAAAAATTAATCACTACGAACTTTATGGGCATGCTGGTTATGACGCCGATAAGGGGGCTTTTAAATCGCATCAAGCTGGCAAAGAATTAGATGATGGTTATGAGAGAGAGATAGAAAAAGATGGTAAATCAGTTCATGAAAAAATTACTGACTCCGAGTATGAAGCCAAAAGTGCAGACGAAAAAAAGAATTATAAAAAATATACACACGATCATTTATTGGAAGAGGCTTCTAATGAAGCTATTGGAGAATTGATCAAAGTATCATCACAAAATCAGTTAGGTCTTCACCCACATAATTATCAACAACAAGTAATGAAAAATTTTAAAGGGAAGGAAGTTTTTCAATGGGGTGGTGAGGATGAATATTTTGGAAAGAAAGCTTATAATGTAGTTTTTGCTGGAGCTGATGCTAATAATATTAAACGTTATACCACTAGTCGCGCAGCTTATACGCTGGGCAATTATGACCCACAAGAAGAAAGTTTTAAAATCAATGTAGATGACAATGAGACGCTTGAAGGATTAAAGCGTAGGGTAGAGCTTGGCTCTAATTCATTTTCTGCGTTGAAAGCAATTTGGGATCGTGTAGGTGCTAAGCAAATAAGTAGTGTTGATAAGGATGGTGATTTTATTGATAAAGATGGCAAGAAAGTAAGCCACGCTGAGGAAGCTGCTCATTGGACTAGTTTGGAAGATTTTGCTGGGTATAAAGGATGGAATATACCACCGCCAAAACCACCGAGCAGTTCATCCAGTGGTCGTAAATCTTCTCAAAATACTGCCAAACCACTTGTTGATATTGATCCAGAAAAACAAGCAACAACTTCACAAGCTTTTGAAAATTACCAACCAACAGAGGGTGAATCTAGTAATTTTTTTGAATCAAATGAATATAAAAATAATAAAGATAAATATTATTCAGAAGATGAGTTTACAGGTAATAGAATAATGGAAGATTATCAAGCAGGAAAGGGTGGCGGGTTGAGCTTTAATAGTTTTGTGCTTGACAATCCTAAAGAAAGAAAAAAAGAAAGAAAAAATGAAATAGCGGTTGATTTTTCTCAGTTAAATATGCCAGATTTGATTGGTAAGGCGGGTATAACTTTGACTGGACAGGGCGATATAGTAGCGGCCATTAAAGAATTAACAAAGGTTTTACAAAACGAGAAATCAAGTATTGGTAGTAAATCACAAAAAACACAATTAGACACTTGGCGCTTACAGAAAATTGAAAAAGCTTTGCGGCGTATGGATAATCCAAGTGGTATACCAAATTTAACTTTATATAATACTGGTCGGCAAGGCGTGCAAGGTAAACAATTAATTATGCACGAGCGAAGCCACATAGCTCTTTCTATAATTGATCCAAGCGAAAAAGTTCAAAATAATTTATGGCAAAATGA
>JBBTZY010000058.1:0-2009 GCA_038061115.1 Patescibacteria group bacterium
TTATTTGACATAAGCCAACTGGCTGGCGCTGTTTCTGGTAAAATGTTTTTTAACTTAAAACTATACTTAGTAAGTTCTGATTCTAAATTTAATCTAATTACTTCATTACCTATTCGGAAACTTGGCCAAACCATCACTACCCGACCATTTAATACAAGCAAATCTGAAAAAACTTTTAAAACTCGGATATAAAATTCCGTTAGTTCTTTTTGAATTTTAATAATATCGCTTTTAGTTTCACGGCCTGAAAGAGCTGGTCCCAAATACGGCTCAGTCACTATTACATCAAACGAACCTATACCAAATTTATTTGGTAAATCAAAAACATCAGCTTGTAAAATTTTTATAACCGGATTAAGTAATGGATTATTTTTTTTCAACCACTGGAAGTTTTCTTCCGAATCTTTTATGGCCTGTTCGGTAATATCAGACCCAGTTAAATTTTTGTAGCCCAATACCGTAGCTTCTTGTAGCACTGTACCTGAACCACAAAATGGGTCTAACAATTTTTCTTCTAACAACGCACCTGATAAATTTATCATCATACGCGCTAATTTAGGCGGCAACATACCTGATTTCGCATCGCGACTCGGCCGACCAAAATCCCTCATCCCCCACTCTTCAAATGGTTGCACCCAAATCGTACGGCCAACTAATAATTTTCCATCACGTGACAGTAAAATAAATTCAAAACCGCTAGCAGTTAATAATTTATTTTTTGCTACTACCACCGAAGAAAGTTGTGCCTCACGCGATACTACCAAACGTGCGCGCCGACCTTGTTCTTTAATTAAATATTTTAAATGTAAACCAGTTTTATTTAGCCACGGCAATTTAATATCATAAGCGCTAAAACCTAAATAACACGGCCCCTCGGTTTTATTTAACTCGCGTAAAATAAAATCACTAAAAACTTCTGAATTTTGTTCAACTTCACCCAAAACTTCTGCCACTTTAATAGTGCCAGCTAATTTGTTTAATAACTCCTTACTTAAATCTGCATTAAATAGAGCATATGATGAGGTTATCACCAACCAAGTATGGTTAATTTTAGCGTGCTCTAAAACTGCTGAGATTTCAGCCACCGACAAAGCCGGTTCCCGACCTAAGATAAAGACATATTGAGACATAACTACATTATACATATTAATCAACTTAAACTCTATTTTACCTAAAAACTCACCAAAATGCTACAATATATACAAAGCTGGGATTATCAATTCAGCTAAATTTTAAATCGTTCTTTTACATTAATAAAATAAGGGGTTAATTATGTTCTTATATCAAAATCAATTAGAAACACTGGGGGCGCTAAATTCAAGTATTGAACAACTAACAAATGAGCATACTCGCAAACGCAAATTCTGGACAGCTAGCGATATGTTTGATGGCGCTGATCTACCTCAAAAAATTACAGAATTAAGAACCCATGCCGCCAGTTTACCACCAGATATTAAAATCGTACTATTTATGAATATGGTAACCGAAGAAGGTTTGCCAATGTTTACTCGAGCGCTGGCCTTAGGTTTAGAACCAAAATTATCGGCTTTAAGTAAATGGCTAGAGCTTTGGACAGCTGAAGAAAAAAGTCATGGCCAAATACTTGATCGTTATGCTTTTGTAACCAATCTTTTTCAAATGACAGCCGTAGAAAAATACGTATTTGAATATTTAAGAATTGGTTATAATCCAAAATGGATTTATCAGCCCTATGCCACTATTGCCTACGCGCTGATGCAAGAAGCCGCTACCCGTGTTTCGCACACCAATGTGGCCAAGTTAGCTCGCAACCATGATCAGTTATTACAAAAAATTCTAAGCCGAATTGCCGGCGACGAAGAATTTCATTATCAATTTTATCTTGAAACATATCGGGAAATAATTAATCTTGATCCTAATACTGCTTTAGAAGTTGCAAGTTCTATGTGGCCATCGATTGAAATGCCAGGCGCGGCTCAAGCTAACTTTGAAAATTATGCCAGAGTCGCTAACCAATTAAAAGTATATAG
>JBBTZY010000058.1:2019-5236 GCA_038061115.1 Patescibacteria group bacterium
GTACCAAGAAATCGTAACCAAGGTTATACAATTGCTAAATATCGGCAGTTTAACAAACTTAAACGATGTTGGTCAAAAAGCCCAAAGTGCGATTATGGCTATTCCCAATCGCCTCGAAAAAATCTCGGAAAGAATTCATATCAGCTTAAAAAGTAAAACATTTAATACTGATATTTTATTTGGCAATCCCCAAATAATTCTCCCCGGAGCTTAATAATGAACAACACAACAAAACCAATCCTCATTCTACCAAAGCGTGGGGATTTTTTATTAAAACTTTATTTTACTGTAAGATTGTTGACATTTAGAAGTACCTATGTTAAACTCCCACGAGTTCTTTAAAAAACATCATTTTGTTAGATTAGTTAGTTATTTCAGTGATTTTTTCAAATCCTTGGAATAACTAACTAAAATTGCTAACAATTATATAATCAAAAAAAATGAAAAAATTAATCTTAACAAAAAATGAGGAGCAACTCTATTTACAGTCTATGAGTATATTTCTTCATACGATGCGTACATCTGTTACGAGAGATTTTATTTCAAGTTTGAAAAGTTTGACTACAGACAATTCTAATAAAGAGGAATTTAAAAGAATTGAGGATAGTTTTAATAAAATGTTTATTCTTTGTGAATTAATACCAATCATTGCAGAAATTGAAACTTCTTCCTCATTTGAAAGTGTAAAATTTAAACTACTACAAACAAGTTTTTTTGCCGAAGTACGAAGTAAGGATCCTGAAATTGTAATTTTTTCAAATACATTTGAGGAAACAAGTAAGATTTTCTACTCCAGAACAGGCTATAAACTGAAGCTAATAAATCATAATGAAAAAAAATTAATAAAATTTTTTGGTAAAAATGGTTTATTCCCGACAACATTATTTTACAAAATAATGTTTGAGCATCTTCTTGAGGAAATCAGACAGACCACCTTGTGTGATGAAAATGATGCTCTTGATGTTGAGTTAATTACAACATAAAAATCTTTAATTTTAAAGATGAAAACCAAAAGTAAAATTAGGGAAGAGTTTTCAATACGTACACCCATCTTTCTGTTTAATATTATTTTACAATATGTTGATTTGGGTAAAATTATTTTTTCATCGGAAAATGAATACAACGTCATAGAGTTTATTCCAATTTAATTTACAAAACCACTTTGCAATTTTAAGCGAACGCTGATATTTTATTTGATAATCCCCAAATAATTCTCCCCGGAGCTTAAAATGAATAATATTTCTCAACCAATTCCCCATTCTACTAAAGCGTGGGGATTTTTTATTAAACTTGACGAATTTTACCCATTTGCTACAATATCTTTGAGTTACTTGTTATCTTTAAGCGCCTCCAAGCGCCCCACCGGTCAGGCTTATGCCTAATCGCCTTATCAGGATTCCTAGATAAGGGCCAAAATATAGGCGTTTTTATTATTGTTAAATAACTAAAACATTAGATCACTAGAACACTTAAACAATAATTGTTTAATAAAATCTAGCTGCATCTATGTGTTAAAGTGTTCTAATGATTAAATGATCTAATACAACTATGTCTCACTACGAAATAATGTATATTATCCCTGTTAAAATGGGGGAAGATAATACCACTGAGGTGCAAACCAAAGTGCAAAATATGTTAAAAGATAACGGCGCTCAAATTACCTCTGAAGAAAACTTAGGTAAAAAAAAGCTAGCTTATCCTATAAATCATATGCGCCACGGCACTTATTTTGTGGTAGAATGTGATTTAGAAACCCAAAGCGTAAAACCAGTTAGCGAATGGTTCCGCTTGTCAGCTGATATACTGAGGGCTCAAATTATTGCTAAAGAAATTAAAACACCAGAGCAAATTGCTCGCGATAAGGCCTGGCAAAGTAAGCTAGCTAAAAAACAAGCCGACGCCGAAGCAGTTGAAGATACTAAAACTTCTGCTCTTAAAGCGCCAGAACAAAAAGTAAGCTTAGATGAACTAGATAAAAAACTAGAAGAAATTTTAACTAAAGAAATGGTGAATTAAGTTTACTGGAGCATTTTAACACTAGAACATTAGAACATAATAGTTTTTCAAAAGTTTGTAATAGTAAAATGTTTAAGTGTTCTAGTGATCTAATGTTCTAATGATAAATTATTTAACATATAATCTATAATCAATTTATTAAGCTCGAGCGCATCAAAACCGCCCGAACTAAAGGAGAAAATATTATGTTTTTTCTAAATCGCGCCACAATAATTGGTAATGTTACTCGGGATCCGGAAATGCGCTCTACCCCCCAAGGTATTGCCATTGCCACTTTTACAATTGCCACCAATATGCGCTGGACTAATGCCGCTGGTGAAAAGCAAGATCGCAGTGAATATCACAATGTAGTTGCTTGGCGACGTCTCGCTGAAATTTGCGGACAATATTTAAGAAAAGGTATGAAAGTTTATGTGGAAGGTAGAATTCAAACCCGCACTTGGGACGATGCCCAAGGGGCTCGACACTGGCGCACCGAAATAATTGCCGACAATATGATTATTTTAGATAAAGTGCAAAGCGGCGGAGCTGGTTTTGACAACAATTCAGTTGACCCATCAGCTAACTCAGAAATTGAACCAATTAGTAATGATGAACAACCAGTTAGTGTGGAAGATATACCGTTTTAATAATTTAGCCACTAGCAACTAGTTCCTAGCCAATAACAAAATAATCTAAATTTTTATTTGCGATTCTTTTTGTTCCGAATCACGAAGCACGAATTACGAATCAAGCTAAGTGATACTAATATTCGTGATTCTTAATTCTTGATTCTAGATTCGAAGCGATATGCCTCTGGATTCCCTCCGCCGGCTGGCGGATTCGCGGGAATGACAAGTTATCCATATTCTTAACAATAAATCCTTAACTTATGAACAACAACAGTAATAAAAAAATGCCTCGACCAGTGCCGCGCGATTGTTTTTTTTGCGACAACGGCTTGAACGAAGTGGATTATAAAGATATCCGTATTTTGCAGAAATTTTTAACTGGTTACGGTAAAATTCAACCTCGTCGCCGCACTGGCAGTTGTGTCAAACATCAACGCAAACTAGCCCTCGCTATTAAACGTGCCCGTATTATGGCATTAATTCCGTTTGTGGCGAAGTAATCACTAAAACACTAGACCACTAGAACATTTAAACAATTTTAGTTTAATGTAAAATCTAGTTGTATCTATATGTTAAAGTGTTCTAATGAT
>JBBTZY010000059.1:0-10536 GCA_038061115.1 Patescibacteria group bacterium
AAAACCATTCGGCACTTTCACGCCTTTTTTGGTTAAACGTTGATACATTTCACCTAAGGAGGCATTTTTACCGCCCACCAAAGGCACGTCGCGAATGCCGAGCTTATTAAACGGGATAACGAATTTTTTGTTGGGCATAATGTTGTCATTCCTGCGTAGGCAGGAATCCAGAAATTAAAAATAAAAACTAAATGTAAATTAAATAATAATTGTTTTGAATCTAGAATCTCGAAGTTAGAATCTAGAAGTTATAATTTAGATAAGTATAGACCAAATTCTAAATTCGAAATTCTAACTTCTGAACACTTGGTAATTTGCGAGATTGCCACGTCGGTCTTGAGACCTCCTCGCAATGACAAACACTAGTCGCTTAATTCTAGCTTCTAACTTATAAATTAACTTTCTCCAAAATCCACTTCACTCCCGGTAATTCAACTTCTTCCCCTCGCCACACCGCTATAAGTCCTCGCAAAGAAAATAAAAAAGCAACCACCCATCCCACCAAAGGCAATAACAACATTAAAATCAAGCCACCCCCAAGAACCACCAAACCTTGCCGAGTATGAAATTTTACAAATTCACTGTCGCGCTTAAATAACAAAGGTATAAAAACCGCTAGCCAAAGGTAGGCCAAAGCGGACCAAAGTTTTTCATTATCAGAAATTCGTTGCGACATAAATATGCACTTTAAATTAAAAACTAAACAACTACCGACTAAACATGTTCCGAATTATGAATTAAGAATCAAGAAAATAAAACTATTCGTGATTCGTGATTCGTGATTCTTTATTCCCAAACACTCCCGCTGATTTAAAAAACCACACTGTAATTATACTTACCACCGAAGCAAGTAATGCACTAAGCACTGGTTCAGTTATCAAGTTAAAAGCCAACCACACGTACCAAAAACGAACTAAGGACCAAACAGCCGAAACAAAACCTGCTCCCGCACCAACTAATCCAGCTACAAGCATTAACTCACGCCAATTTAATTTAGCTATCACGCCCAGCTTCCAACCCACATAACAAGCCATGGCAATTTGTAAAAAAAGAACTATTGGTGCGGCTACACTTAAATAACTCAACTGTAACCAAAAACTGATTAGAAACAAAAACGATAAAATCGCCGATAAAATCACGAAAGGTCGCACCGCCGCTTCAATATAAAACCGCACCGGTTGATTGAAAATTAAAACTGGTTGATTCGTATAAGCCACGATCTAATTATAGACGAAAATTAACGCAAAAACAAACTGCCTTGTGTTAAACAAAGCAGTTGTTGGTTGTCAGTTATTTGTTGTCGGCTAAACTAATACTCCATTCCGCCCATCCCTGGCATACCGCCTGGCATTTTATCATCTTTCTTTTCTGGAATATCAGTTACCACTGCTTCGGTAGTTAAGAACATAATGGCAATAGAAGCGGCATTTTGCAAAGCCGAACGAGTAACTTTAGCTGGATCAACTACACCAGCGGCTACTAAATCTTCAAATTTATCACTGGCACCGTTGTAACCATAGTTACCTTCGTGACGCTTCACATCATCTACCACCACCGCGCCATCCTTACCGGCATTTTCGGCCATTTGTTTCAAAGGTTCTTCCATGGCGCGCATTAAAATATTTACACCAATTTGTTCCTCTACCGAAACTTTTAATTTAGCGAGAGCCGAAGCCGCGCGTACCAAAGCCACGCCGCCACCAACTACGATACCCTCTTCCACCGCCGCCTTGGTAGCATTTAAAGCGTCTTCCACTTTATATTTTCTTTCTTTCATTTCTGTTTCAGTGGCCGCACCAACTTTAATTACACCCACGCCACCCGAAAGTTTAGCTAAGCGCTCTTGCAATTTTTCTTTATCAAAATCAGAATCGGAATTTGTAATTTCTTTTTTAATTTGAGCAATACGATCTTTAATTTTAGTTTGATCACCCTTACCATCAACAAAGGTAGTGGTTTCTTTAGTAGCAATTACTTTACGCGCGCTACCCAAAACTTCCATACCAACATTTTCAAACTTTAATCCCATATCTTCTGAAACAACAGTCGCGCCAGTGAGCGCCGCGATATCGGATAACATTTCTTTACGACGATCACCAAAACCTGGTGCCTTCACCGCCAAAGTATTAAATGTCTTACGCAAATTATTCACTACAAAAGTAGCGAGTGCCTCACCTTCTACATCTTCGGCTACAATTACTAATTCTTTTTTACCACTTTGCGCTACTTTTTCTAAGAGCGGTAAAATTTCATGAACGCCAGCGATTTTTTTATCAGTGATTAAAATATAAGGGTCGGCATATACTGCTTCCATACGATCAGGATTGGTCACCATATATGGGCTGACATAACCCTTATCAATTTGCATACCTTCTACCACTTCTGATTCAGTAATTAGGCCTTGTGATTCTTCAACTGTAATAACACCATCTTTACCAACTTTATCCATTGCTTCAGCAATTACCTTGCCGACTTCTGGATCGTTGGCGGAGATAGATGCCACTTGAGCAATTTCATCTTTACCACTGACACTTTTCGACATTTTTTTAAGTTCTTCAACCACCGCGGTTACACCTTTTTCAATACCATGACGAATAGCTTGAGGGTTCGCTCCCGCCGCTAAATTTTTAAAACCTTCTTGAATTAAGGCCTGCGCTAAAACCGTGGCAGTAGTTGTACCATCGCCTGCTACATCATTGGTTTTGGAAGCCACTTCTTGAAGCAATTGCGCGCCCACATTTTCAAATTTATCTTCCAGCTCAATTTCTTTGGCAATAGTTACACCATCGTTAGTAACGGTGGGTGAGCCATAACCTTTATCTAAAATCACATTGCGACCGCGAGGCCCCAAAGAAACTTTCACCGCGTTAGCGAGCTTATCCACACCGCGCTTTAATGCCGCGCGCGCTTGTTCATCAAATTTAATTTGTTTAGGCATAATAGGAATAAATAATAATAAAATAACAAAAAATATTGGGATATATTTTATAATCAACTACAGTACTAAGTGTTAATGACAAATTTCAAAGTTCAAATTTCAAATCAATTTTAAATGACTAAAATTTTTAAAATTTAAATTTCCAAACTATTCAACAATTGCGATTACATCAGAAAGTTGAAGAGTTCCAAACTCTTCTTCATCCAATTTAAATTCATCCAAGGCGTATTTTTTAAATAAAATTTTGTTACCCACTGCTACTTCCATCGGAGCGCGGGTACCATTATCCAAAAGTTTGCCCGGACCAACTGCTATTACCTCACCAGTTTCTTGTTTTTCTTTATCAACCGTATCGGGCAATACAATGCCAGATTTTGTAACTTTGTCTTCTTTAGAAACTTTGACCACTAAGTGGTCACCCAAAGGTTTGAGTTTTAAGTTCATAATATATTTACTTAATGATTAATGAAATTCTTTATATAACCCTGCGGCTAAGGCCGTAGGTATGATATTACTCATTTCATTCGCCGTAGCTTAAATATCACACTACTGTTTATTATTTTTTGACTATACACATTTTATAGTCAAAACTTTATATTTAGCGGAGGCGAATTAGCACTCTATATTATAGAGTGCTAACAGTATTTTAGCAAGTGAGAAGAGGTTGTCAAGGGGAGTATTTAAGACCTACGATCAATGACTTGGATTAATGATTGCCTTAATTTAACTAACAAACCTTCTACTTGACTACAACCCTGTTCAGCTTTTTTAAGGCCATAATCACCGCTAGGCAAATCTACATATTGAGCATCATCTAATAAAGACTTTATCTCCCCAATTTGATCAGGTATAAAATTATCCAATATATTAATAATAGTTGTAGGCTGTTTTTGTAAGGTTGAACAATAAGTATCAACTTCAGTTTGAAAATCTTTATACAAAACCTCCAATTCCTGCTTAAATTTTTCCCGAACAGCACTAATTGACTTCTCGGCTGATTCAAGGTCAACAAAAGATAAAACATTTTCTAATTGTACTGATTCGCCTTTAATCATAAATATTTTCATTAGTTATTGATATTATAAACCAAAATAACATAAACATACTGGGAATTGTCCACCAGTAGTGGTCGAAAGCAGCGCTTGCAAGCGCTGCAGCTAATAGCAAATGGCTAATAGCAAATGACCTATTTTTAAGTACAAATAAAATTAAACACAAAAATAAAATCAAACCGACTATACCAAGCTCTGTAAAAATCAGTAAAAACACATTGTGCACGGGTTGATAAAAACGCGGGGAAAGATTGGGTTGAATTTTTTGTAATTCCACTGTGTAATTCCCCATACCCACGCCGTGCCACCACACGCGTGCTAAAATACTTTGACTATCTTTTATACTTCCCACTCTCTCCTCCACTGATTGTTGTTCCAAACGCCCACCACCAAAAATTCTAGTTTGAACAAGCGGATAATAAATTGAAGACAAAGTGACGAATGTTAATATTGTAAATAAAATTACAACACGTAATCCTCTTATGTCATTCCGGCCCAAGAGCCGGAATCCAGACAAAAAAGTAACAAAATAATTACAAGGTGTTTCTGTTTGTTTCTGGATCCCGGATCCTTGTCCGGGATGACACCTGCTTTGCCACCACCAAATTCCCAAACTCACTCCCAGCGACAACCACGCCCCACGAGAAAAAGTAAAGAACAAGCCGGCGAGTTGAATAATATATAGTAAGAGTATTAATGTTTGAGAATTACGAATTAAGAATAAAGAATTAAGAATATTTAATTTACCAATTCGTGATTCTAAATCATTGGGATTTGATTTGAAATTTGAAATTTGAAATTTGAAATTAAAATATAACCATATCGTCGCTAAACACGTTATCACCAACAATCCTCCAAGCACATTCGGGTGCACTTGCCCGCCATAAGCTCGTAACCAATTTTCACCACCTGATAAAATAACTGAAGTGCCAGCTTGGGTTAATGAATGCGCCGCTACACCTAACCATTTATTAGCAAAAGTACTTTGTGTAAAAAATTGTACAATTCCCCATAATGCTTGCAATGTCCCCGCCAGCGCGAGTGACCAAAAGATACCTGACAACTTTGGTTTAATGATTTTAATTAACAACCACAATAAACCACCTTCTAATAAACGTAAAGACCATGTTGTGGCTAATACTTTGTCGTCTGACCAGAGAATTAATAAAAATGACAAAAACAAAATAAACACTAACGTCATTCCGGCCCAAGAGCCGGAATCCAGAAATGTTTTTTTCTTTCCTATCTGGATTCCCGCCTTCCTCTCGGCCATGAGCTCGAGGCCGAATGGCGCGGGAATGACATTTTTTTTATTATTACTTGATTTGAAATTTGAAATTTGAAATTTGAAATTCAGAATCTCCCGCCATATCGTCGGCCACGACATTATTATCAACAATAAAAATATTATATCCCAACTATACAATGAGATCCTCCCATACTCCCAAATCCCCCCATTCACAATCGGATCACGAATAATCCACCTCGTTTGCCAAGGTAACAAAAAGACAAAGAGATAAAACAACCAAACTCGTATTTTAGACCAAGTTAACATCATAACCTTATTATGAGATACTACGCTTGACAAATCAAATATAAAGGTATTAACATTAAAACAAAGCGTATATTAACAACTTAATTCACATTACTAAATTCAACAATATAACAAAGGTGATTAAATGAAAAAATCATTATTTCTTATCCTATTAATTACAATTACATTGTTAATTATAGGTTGTAGCAAACCCATCTCTGAGGAAAATTTAATCAAGGAAATTAACTGCCTCTTAGATAGCAAAGATAGTATTTTCTATCAAAACAGACTTTACCGCAGTGAGCTATGCAAACTGATTCAAAGTGATTTATCTATACAACAAATCAAAAAATATGAAATCACACAGTTTGTAAATAATATCAAATATAATTTTTGGAATGAGTTAATTACTGTAGTACAAAGCAAATATAATATTGACGTAAGTACATATAAAGATTTGCTTAAATATACAGATGATCCAAGTTATGAATTAAATTGCAAAATTAATGATTGGTGTGGCAACTTTGAAATTTATTATATTAATAATACTTTTTACGATCTTAACGATGACGGAAAGATAGATAAAATTGACTCATTAACAGTCCTCTATCCAATTCTATTCACTACGGATAGTACTGAAATTCGACATTCAATCAAAACATTTACAGAATCTCTCATTACCGATAAACATGGTGAGCCAATCCATATTACTGTTAAAAAAAATTTCACTATACCTGTGTGCTCAGCGCTGATCGATACTATTGGGCATAAAATAGGTTATGATATAGCTGCCAATAAACTACTTACTTCGTTTGATGCCAACACCGATGGTTATATATCAACAGCCGACGATATCAACTTTGATGGGGTAATCAACCAAGGCGACGAAAAGGCAATGAAAAAACTATGGGATCATTTGAATGTAAAATACTTCAATAATTTTAATCCAACTTATATCAGTATCGCTGATCTTTTATTTTTCGGGCAACAAGAATTTGGGATACCATTAAGCATAATCCAAAAAAATCCGACTGAATATGGTTATGCGCCATATGTTTATACTAAATTCATTAAAAATGAATCCAAGCAGGACAACTACAAAAAAGAAATCATCGGACATGAAGTAAGTGGTGATAAAACTGGCGCTAGTTTAATTGGAGCTGGGATGGGTGGGGGCGGAGCCTATTTAATAGGCGCTAGTTTACCAGGCATTGGACTTGCTTCACTCCTTTTTGGTGGAATCGCTAGTATCATGGTTGATGATAATACAGCAGTTTATTCAACATCTTTCCGTCAAATAAATGTTGAATACTTTCAAAAAACCATTGAAGCGGATACGGTCGTTAAAGTGGCGGTTTTTACTTGGTATGACAAAAGTAAAAAACCGACACGAGAATATAAAGTACTGTTTTTTGATGCCTCTAAAACTCTAACATCGGAATTGATAACAGAGACCGTGCAATATTACAAAGACGGTAAATTAGATAAAAGCTCTCGTAGTATAACAGAAAATAAACGCAGTCCAATTTGTGATCAAAATACTCGCAATCGGATAATTTGTTTCGAGCCGAGTAGAAATCTATGCGTTAGTTTCATAGGTAAAACTGTACAAAAAGTGTTCTACTTAGATAATCCAACTAATTCTATAACATTAAATAATAATGATGAGTTAGTTGCGCCATTTATTAAAGCATTTGATCAGGTGTTATTGGTGTTAGATCCAATGTTAACAGTTTTGGCAAATCTTAAAGGTTATGACGCAACAAAACCAATTAGTGCACAAGCGGCTTATCTTAGTGGAAAAAACTGATGTTATATCGAATTCAAACAAAGCCGTCCTCATTGAGAACGGCTTTTTTATTCTCCTTCGTCCGCCTACTTCGGCTGACTTCGGCGAATGAAACCTTTAATAAATACTTTAAGATCGAAATCTTAAGGTAGATTAATGAATTTCATTTTTTAATACTACCCCCTACACCCTACATCCTAACTACAACACCTTCCTCAACCACTGTCCCGTATAACTGCGTTTCACTTTGGCTACTTCCCGTGGCGTGCCGCAAGCTACAATCTCGCCACCCTTATCGCCGCCTTCTGGCCCAAGGTCAATAATCCAATCGGCACATTTTATCACATCCATATTATGCTCAATCACCAGCACAGTATTGCCCCGCTCCACCAGTTCATTGAGAACCTGGAGTAGCCGCTTTACATCTTCAAAATGAAGACCAGTAGTTGGCTCGTCTAAAATATAAAGTGTGCGACCAGTGGAGCGACGTGAAAGTTCAGTCGCAAGTTTTATACGCTGAGCTTCACCGCCAGAAAGTGTAGTAGCACTTTGACCTAAATGAATATATCCCAAACCCACTTCACAAAGTACTTTTAATTTATCACGCACTTGCGGTACATTTTCAAAAAATGTGGCGGCCTCTTCAGCTGTCATTTGCAAAACATCAGAAATATTTTTTCCCTTATAATGAATTTCCAGTGCTTGACTATTGTAGCGCTTACCATGACACTCTTCGCATTCTACATAAACATCTGGTAAGAAATGCATTTCAATCCGCACCAAACCATCACCTTCGCAGGCCTCGCAGCGCCCACCTTTTACATTAAAAGAAAATTTACCCGGATCATAGCCGCGAATTTTGGCTTCGGGTAACTGCGAAAACAAATCACGAATTGGTGTAAATACGCCAGTGTAAGTAGCGGGGTTTGAGCGCGGCGTACGACCAATCGGGCTTTGATCAATATCAATAACTTTATCAATATGTTCTAATCCCTTTATTTGCTTATGCTTACCTGGTAATTCTTTAGCATTGTAAAAATGTTGGGCTAAGGCCTTGGCTAAAATTTCAGTCATTAAAGTAGATTTGCCCGAGCCCGATACGCCAGTAATACAAACGAGCTTGCCTAAAGGAATTTCTACTTTAATATTTTTTAAATTAAATTCTGAAGCACCTTCAATTATTAATTGCTTGCCATTGCCAGTATGAAATTTAGCTGGCGCGCTAATTTGCAAACGCTTAGACAAATACTGACCAGTTAATGATTTTTTATCACGCGCTACTTCTTGCGGCGTGCCTTGCGCTACTACTTCACCACCGTGTTTACCCGCCCCTGGTCCAATATCAATTAATTGATCAGCCGCCATCATTGTTTCTTCGTCATGCTCCACTACTAATACTGTATTTCCTAAATCACGCAAACGTTTAAGCGTGGCGATTAATTTATCATTATCGCGTTGGTGTAAACCAATTGATGGTTCATCTAAAATATAAATCACACCGACCAAGCTTGAACCAATTTGAGTAGCCAGTCGTATGCGCTGAGCTTCACCGCCCGAAAGTGTGGCGGCCGCGCGATCCAAGGTTAAATATTCCAAACCAACATCCACCAAGAAAAGTAGACGCGCTTTTATTTCTTTAATTACCTGACGCACAATTTTTAAGGACCGTTCACTTAATTTATTTTCTAAAATATTAAAAAATTCTACGGCAATACTCACCGACATTTTAGCTACATCAGAAATACTTTTATCAAGTAAAGTTACTCCGAGTACTTCGGGCTTCAAACGCTTACCATTACACTCCGGGCACGGCCACACGCGCATATAACGCTCAATTTCGCTGCGCATATAATCAGATTCGGTTTCTTTATAGCGACGCATTAAATTAGGAATCACTCCTTCAAAAGTGGTAAAAAACTCACGCACTTTACCAGCGTAACTCTCCCCTGCGTTCACATTATAATTTTGTTCACCCGTACCATAAAAAACAATTTTTAAATGCTCACGTGATAATTTACTCACTGGTTCAAGCAAAGAAAACTTATGCTCCCGCGCCACCGCTTCTAAAATTCTATAATACCAAGTTTGGTTGGCGGAAGTGCGAGACCACGGCCGAACTGCCCCTTCAGCAATTGATAATCTTTTGTTGGGAATTACTAAATCAGGATCAACTTCTAATTTAGTACCAAGGCCGGTGCAAGTGGAACACGCGCCATGTGGTGAATTAAAAGAAAAACTGCGCGGCTCAATTGAGGGCAAATCAAGCGAACAATGTGGACAAGCCAAATGTTCACTAAATAATAATTCATTATTATTGCTTGATGACTTAACACGCACAATGCCGTCACCCAAATCTAAAGCCGTTACTAAAGAATCATGGAGTCGTGTAATATCATCTTTGTCAGTTGAGACAATTACTTTATCAACTGTCACTTCAATCGTGTGACGTTTTTGTTTATCTATTTTTTTATCTTCCGCTTCATCCATACTCATTTCATAGCCATCAAAACGTACTTGGGTGTAGCCAGATTTTTTAAGTTCAGCTAAAATACCGCGGTGCTCACCTTTTTGATCGCGCACTACTGGCGCAAGCAGTACAAGTTCTGAGCCGGCAGGTTGTGTTTGTAAACGTTTCACAATTTGATCCACTGATTGTTTGGCAACTTCACGACCGCACTTAGGACAATGTGGTACACCTACACGGGCATATAGTAAACGCAAATAATCATAAATTTCTGTAACTGTACCAACTGTAGAGCGAGGATTATGCGAAGTGGAACGTTGGTCAATGGAAATGGCTGGGCTTAACCCATCTATTTGATCAACATCGGGCTTATCCATTAAACCTAAAAATTGACGAGCATAAGAAGAAAGTGATTCAATATACCGGCGCTGACCTTCCGCATAAATCGTATCAAAAGCCAATGATGATTTACCCGAGCCCGAAAGCCCAGTGAGCACCACTAATTTATTACGTGGAATATCGAGCGAGATATTTTTCAAATTATGCACCCGCGCGCCACGAATAGTAATAAAATCAACTCGCGACAAAGCACGGGTTGATGATTTATTAATTTTTGTAGAGTTTTTTAACATGAAAATTAATGAATATTTATAAATGCGCAAAAGTGGGTTCATTATATACCATCTGTCAAGTATGGTCAAGGATACGCTTTAGCTCATTGAAACTGCAACCGTAGTACTAGCGGTTAGCTCATAAATA
>JBBTZY010000060.1:0-2586 GCA_038061115.1 Patescibacteria group bacterium
AATATCACCAGCGGTGGCTGTAGCACTTGCAACAACATCGTAGTAAGTAACACTACTCTCTGTCTTAATAGCAAAGGCAGCTACAGAAGCCACAAATGAATATGGCTGGGCAATATTGGTGTTTAAGCTGTCACCAACAGCCGGTGCACCAGCAATTGTAGCACGAAGTTCATAGGTCTTGGCGCCACTGATTTGCTGTTCGGTATTAGGAATAAATTCAATACCACCAGCTGTATCATTATCAGCGTTCACGCTACCACTAAAGATAGCCGTACCAGTAACCTGGGTATTAGCATCTGCATCCCATAATGTAGGGGAAGCAAGTGTATCAGTACCACTAATATTCTTAGCAACTGTAAAGGCAAGTTTGGACCAGCCAATAGTGCCTGAACCGCCAGAAGAAATAGTGAACTTAGACATTACTTGTGTACCAGTATTAAGTACAGTGTTAGGCAATGCAACATTAGTAATGGTTGGAATAGCCCTATACACGTACATAACATTACCAGCAGGGTTAGATGGTGATTCGGTTACTGCCGCTGATGTGCCTTGAGAATTACGCGCCGTGGCCGATGTCATGGTAGTGGTTACATTTGAACCAGTTGAACCAGCTCCAACACCAATAGCATTCATTTGCAAGCGAACAGTTAGTACCTTTACGGTATTAGCCGCCACTGGTACTGAAAGACCAGCATAGGTGACTGTGAGAGCACCTGGTTTAGAACCACCAGCTACCAATTCAGTACCATCATATAGATTTACACTAGATACAGCCGTAGCATCTGGTAGGGTGAGAACAACATCAGTAATGGTATAACTGTCGTTTGTAGTAGTGAATTTATAGACAGCTGATGGAACTAATCCAGTATCATCAATAATAGCGGCATTAGGTGTAGTGGCATCTACAGCAACAGTAAATGTACCAGTACCAGCCGCAATTAACTGACCAGCGAAGCCAGCATCTTTGGTAGAGTTTGTTGATGTAGTATCAGCATACACAGTTGTTGTTGAATCAACTGTAACGCCAGTTACTGTAAGGTCAGCTCTAATATTATTAGTAGCAGTTACAGTTGAACCAACGGTTGCATACACTTCAACTGGCAAAGTTTCATTCTTAGCTAAAGTATATGATATTGACCAAGTATTATCTGAGTCAGTCACACTACCTTTAACTGAAGATTGTTTGTTGCCATACTTAATATACAAATCAGTTAAATCATCTGAACCATCAAATGAGCTACCGACTGTTTGTGCCCAATCAATCTCAAAATTATTGATATTCACCGCTTCAGTGCTATTACCAACCAAATTGAAAGCACCTAACTTATAAGCAGTTTGTGGTACCACAATTGTTTGAGCGGCATAGGTAGTTTGTTGAGCCAAACTAATAGAACCTGTAGCGATTGTTAGGTTATTTCCCAAAACGTTAGTTTGAGAAGGGACATTGATTGTACCTAATGATACTTGGGGCACAGCGTTACTTGTAGCAGTACCACCCACCAAGAGGGCTTGCACAGCCGTAAATGCTGTCGCCACAGTAGTGTTGTTATCACCTTCATTATCAAAGATGTCACCACGAATTTCCACCATCTTAGGCGTGCCTGGATTCACCATAAAATTAGTGGTAAATGAGGTACCGGCAGCAGCCGCAAAAGAAGCGGCAGCTGGCACATGAGTAATACTACCGTACTGTGAACCATCTACCATAATACGAACATTTCGGATTTGGTGATCTGTTACTGTACCAGTAGTTGTGATCATACCAACACGAAGTGTTTCCACTTTAACAGCCTCACCATAGGCGGTAAAGCTATACTTAGCCAATGGAATATCAGTACCACCAACAGTAACATTTTGTGATGGTGAATCAGTGGTCTTTACCACTGTCATTGTACCAGCATTAACAGCGAACGAGGCCGACCCAACTGGAAAAGTGCCAGTTGATAATATATTAGCATTATATTGGCTGTCAGCGGCGGATACATCGTAGGCACCACGTAGTGACATTTGCACATTCCGGCCTGAACCACCAACTACATCAGCAATTACCTTGAAGACGCGGCCACCAGTTAATAGTTTCTTTACGAAACTAAAAGTTACGTAGCCATTAGCATCAAGTTTTTCTTGTGTAGCAATCTCAACTCCATCAATGGTAAACTTAAAATTCTTAATATCAGCCGCATTAATAGAACCAATTTGACGGAAAGCAATACGACTAAAATTTACTTCACGGGTACCAATAGTAACAGTGCTATCCCAAACAGTAATGCTATTACCTGGATCTTGTGCACCAAGAGTAGTGGCCGCACCAAATGCTACAGTAGCAAATGTGGTAGCAGTAGCTAAGCTATGTAAATTACCATTAGCTGGAAAAGTGCCACTTACGGCCACCGAACCAGAAGTAGTAACATTACTAGCTGAATCAATACTAACACCTACTGTTTCACCAGCAGAGCCAGCTAAATCCGCTTTTACAGAGATAGTTTTCATACCATCAACCATAAAAAGACCGGAACTATTTGAAAAGTTAACAACACTGCCAGATGAAACTGTAGCGGCATCAGTAAGACGAGTAGCACCATCAAA
>JBBTZY010000060.1:2596-7334 GCA_038061115.1 Patescibacteria group bacterium
AAAGTGTTGTATCGGCTGATACGCCAATTCTCTTTAAAGTAAGGCTAGTAACCGTACCTTTACCAGTAAAATTATAATGGGCGAGATCAGCTGTGCCTTGACCAATTATAACACTACCAGCAACTGGTGTGTCGGCGGCCAAAGCAACCACTAAACCAGTGCCGTCTGGTGTTGGAGGAGTAACTACTCCACCAGTCACGCTGGCGATTGAGGCCTCGTAGCCAGTAACAGCTGTGCCATCGGCCATAGTAACATCAGTTGCTACTACGAACTTTGATTGCACGCGGTTAGCGGCCACAGCGGCTTCAGAAGCGAACATACGCTTTTTTCCGCCTTCTACATAATAGGTATTTGAAGAACCAGCGTATTTAACAACTGATCCATCAGGATACATATCAGAAGTAATAGCAGAACCGGACTTGTAATTGCTGAACAAGAAATCTGGCACATCAATTACATTTTTGTACCACATAGTACCCCAAAGTTTTACGGCACGAGCTTCGGAGTCAATGTGACTAAGAACGCCACCTGTTCCAACGGCGTAAGTTTTAGGATCGCTATCGATTTTTACCAACACAGTACCTGGGCGAACCGTAGCGGCGGCACCTAATGGGATATTTCCCATTTGAGTGGCGCTAATAGTTTTTACACCAGAAAAACTGGTATACCAAGTATTGAATTGGGCTGAATTAAAGAATGGAGCACGAATTGTACCGCTGTAGTAATAAACAGCTGATGCATTGCTGGCCTTGATTAAATCACCGGCTTGCAAAGCAACATCAGCCGCTTGAGCGGCAGGAACTATCGAAGCAATACCAACAGACCAAAGAATGGTCAAGGCACTTACTGCGATAGTAAAGCTCTTTTTAAAATTAGACATGAATTAAATTTCCTTGAAATTAGTCATGGAGTCAGTTAGTCATGGAGTCAGAGAGAATTTTCTGACTTTTTGACTTTTTGACTGGCTGACTAATTCTTATTAATTTTTCGTGGAGCTGGCTCTTGCACGACCTTACGACTTGAATACGCCGTAAGCGGCTCGACGTTTGGGGACTGGACGTCAACCTACAACATATAACTTACAACAGACAACTTAGTTATTAGTTGTTGGTTGTTTGTTAATAGTTGCTGGTTACACCAGCCAAAGAGCTATCCAACTTAAGTTTTTAAATTAAAGTTAGTTTGTTTTTCCACACTACTTCACACCTTCTGCAAGAGGAGAAAACTATCGCTTCCTCCAATCTTAATCAAGCCGCCCATGGGAGGGCATTAGTGATGAAGTCATTAAGTCAGTGAGTCAGGGAGCCAGTGAGTCAGAAAAACTTTTTAAGTTTCTGACTTTTTGACTTCATGACTTCTTGACTGGTTGACTTTCTGACTAACTTCGTCCCAGCCAGATAGAGAAAGGAAGAGGACAAGCCACTCCTTTCACACGTGGGGTGAGAAGACAGACGCGTAATGCAAACTAAACTAAAAATTAAAGAACGAAAGGCGGGTCGCGAGACCCGAGTTTGATGGAAAGATTGCATTTCCAGCAAACTTGGGGAGGCGACAATCTATTTTTAAACTAAATATTAACTTTTTAAAATCCGAAGCACTAAATCCGAAATCCTAAATAAATCCTAATTTCTAAATCTTAATTTTAAATTTTAGAGATTCTTCACTACGCTTCGCTTCGTTCAGAATGACAAGGGGTGGTTTATAATATTTTTAAAAATTCATCACGTGATAATTCGCATTGTTTAATAATTGAATTGACTACTGCAATTGGTATATCAAACTGTTTATGATAAGGAACGGTAATGCGTAGGTGAAATTTTATTCTATGTCTTAATTGAATATGACTGCCGGATTGGTGATAAATATAAAAACCAAATCTTAAAAGTGCCTGAATAACCTGTTTGGGTTTAAGAGAATTTAATTTTGGCATAATCAGGCCATTACTATCACTTTTTCTTGAACCAAATCCAATTCGGCTGGAATACTAGAGTGTTCTTTGCGTACAGCACCTAAATAACAAGTGATGGCATCTCGAGCCATAGCACGAGCTTCATCTAAGTTGCGACCAAAAGAAACTAACCCGGGTATTACTGGCACGGCTATTTCGTAACCACCTTTTATTTGGTGATAAAGTACAGTATAGGAATATTCTTTAGATTGTTGTTTTAATTTGGGCATAAAAGTTTAAATCTTAAATCTTAAATTTATACTAAATCACTTAAAAGTTGTAACTTCCGCACCTTACCACTACGCGCTTGGTTGATTGATTTTTGTAAACCTTGGCGGAAAGATGATTGATAATCGCCTTGTTCCTCTAAAATTTCCTCAGTTAAATCGGCTAAAGCTGAGGTAAGTGAAAAAATCTGTCTTAATTTACTAAGACCAACTGTTTCAACGTTAGTAATTGTTTTTACATTGATATTTGACATAGTGTTTTAAATCTTAAAATTACGAATTTTTAATAAAATCTTCTTTACTAATACCTGACTGAGCGATGAGTGCGTTTAAAGTTCCTTTTTTAAAATCTTTATTGTGCACCGGAACAGTCATTACTTTATTTACTTTAGTATAAATATGGTGACTACCTCTTTGCCTAACAAATCGCCAACCTAACCTTTCTAAAGCGGCACAAAATTTAAGTGGTTTAACTGCCGGCAATTTCATATTTAAACTCTAATTGAAACCGAGCCAACTAATATACCTGATTCTTTTTTAATAAACTGGCGCTCGCCTTTTACTACTTCCACATATAATTCAATAGCTTCTTTAATATTTTTTACAGCTTTTTCAAAAGTATCGCCCTCGGAAATGCAGCCCGGTAAGGCGGGTACTATTACTGTATAACCGCCACTTTCGGTATCGGGCTCAAATACGGCGGTATAAGTATATATTTGACCAGTGAGGGAATTTATTTTTTTAGAACGAGGATTTTTCATAATAATTTAGAATAATGTATTTTAATAAATCCCTCCCCCTGCGGGTACTCCCTTTTTTAAAGGGAGAATACAAATTACAAATTTTTATTTATTGAGAGATTGCCACGTCGTTCGCCTTACTCACTCCTCGCAATGACCCCATAAAATCGTCTGATGACGATCACGGGGCACTGCCCCCTTACTTAACTTCTGATTTAACTTCTGGAATTACTGTTTCATCTGCCTTTGGTTTTTCTTGAGTTGATTCTACTGGTGTAGTAACATCTGGTACTGGCTTAATGTCGGCTTCGCCTTTTACTTGGCCATCTTTATTAGTATTTTGTAATTCTGAGATTTTGGCATCGGCGGCGTCTTTTTTATCTTTATCATCTTTATCTGATTTAATTACGGCCGCTTCGGTTTTTTGAGTAATTTCATCGCCTTCTACTACTTTAGCGAGCGCTTGGGTAAATTCTTTTTTCTCCACTAATTCTTTAGCTTGAATAAAAGCGGCAATGGCAACTTTAGGCGCTTCACGCACAGGAACAATGGTTTGCTTGGATTCAATAACTACGCGGGGTGATGGCTTATTTTTTGGTAGTGACGAAACTTTACCTTGCACCACAGTTAATTTATTTTGCAAATTGGTAATTTGATTATTTAACCTTTGCGCAAGTTCACTTTCTGATAAACCATTGCTACCCGAAACATGGGCTTGAACTAATAAGACAACTGATTCTTGCGCCACGCGTTCGCTTAAACCAAGTGATGTGGCATAAAGTGATTGCACTTTGGGAGCTAACTTCATTTGCCTTAAATTATTTAGCAAGGCGTAAGTGGTAATATTGTATTTATTAATAGTAGCGGCGCTTAAACTTTCGGATTTAAATACAGCTTGCGCCAAAGATAAACTGGTGTTGTAGTCGCGGAGTAGCCGAGCTTGGACTTCTTGAATATTTCGATATTTAGAAATTTCGAGATTTCGAGAGTTTGATATATCGGAGGTTATTTCGAGATTATTTTTATCATTTCCAGATTTTGAAATTTCTATATTTTGAGAATTAGAGATTTCAGATGTTAAGCCAGCGCGCGATAAATCATTTAACCGCTTTTGGGCTTGAGCAAGATACGCCAAACCTTCTTGTTCAGGAGTGATAGATAAAGCGGTTTGAAAACGCTCCACGCTACGCTTTAAAGTATAAAGCGCGCTACCCGGCAAACTTTGGTAAGTAGCGCGGGCAATTGGAGTGCCAATAACGAGTAGTAAAGCGAGAGTAGCTAGGACTGGTTTGAGGGTTAATGGTGCCAAATGAATTTGGATTTGGTTAAAACGGATACGGAAAGATTCCTGCCAACTTAGAGTGACGGTTGATTGTTTTGAGGCCGAAATTTGGGTAAACAAAAACTCGCGCGTTTCAGCCCGCCATAAAGCAGGTGCTTGACGCACGGAGGATAATTCTCTTAATTGTCTAACTAAAGAAATTTTCATCTGACAATATAGCAACTTCTAAATAATATCTGTCCCGAATAACGAATTACGAATTAAGAAGCAAGAATTTTTTCGTGATTCGTGATTCTTTATTCTTGATTCGAAACGCAATATATAAAATTACAAATTATTAATGACTAATATTTCTTACCCTTAAAACACCTCTTAATTCTGTGAGTGCTCTATGTAGTATCACTCTAGTAGCGGCTGGCGTTTTTCCTAAAATCTCACCAATCTCTTTATGTGAAAAACCTTCAATGTGCGCAAGCACTATTACTTCACGGAATTCTGATTTGATTTTAAGCAAGGCACTTTCTATTTCTTGCAGATTAAA
>JBBTZY010000061.1:0-2447 GCA_038061115.1 Patescibacteria group bacterium
ATCGCCATTTGCCATTTGCCATTTGCCATTTGCTGTACCACTTTTTCGTCTCTTAAGGTTTTTACCTCTAGTAATTTAAGTTGATGTTTGGAAGCAATTTCCGCGACTGGTGTGGGAGAAATTTGTAATTTTCGGCCTTGAGGTTTGCCAATCGTTGTCACTACTAATTCTGGAATTAAATCATGACTAATCAAGCCATTTAAAATTGTAGCGGAGAAATCGGAAGTACCAAAATAAGAAAACCCTTGTTTAGAAACGTCGCTCATTTTTTATGTTGGATAAGTGTAAAATTAAGTTCGGATTGTTTAATTTCCAATTTCCAAATCCCTGCCTACCGGCAGGCAGGCCAATTTCCAATAAATTTTTAATGATTAAAATTTTTAAACATTTGGAACTTTATTGGGATTTTGAACTTTGAACTTGGGATTTAAACGATTTGGATTTCGGATTTTTATTATCTATATTTCTCTAACAATTCCTTCCCCATAATAATTTTCGGCTTGCGTTCTATGAATAAAATTCCATTCAAATGATCCACTTCATGCTGGTAAATTCTGGCAATCATATTGTCTAGCCATTCTTCATGCCGTTTTCCGTCAAGATCGAAATAACGAGCCAAGATCCGGGCGGGACGCTTTACAATACCAAATACGCCTGGGAGCGATAAACAACCTTCTTCCATTTCAACTTTTTTCCATGATGATTTTACTATTTCAGGGTTGATATAAGCGGTGGGGTTTTCGGGTGTAGCAATTACAATCAACCGCTCACTTACATTTACTTGCGGCGCGGCGAGGCCAATACCATTATAATGTTTCATGGCCTCAAACATATCCGCACTTAGTTTTTTTATAACTAAATCAGGCGGCAGTTTTATTTCAGCCGCTTTGGTTTTTAGAATGGGTTGGGGAGCAATAATTAAAGGTAACATATAGATATTGATAATTTAGCTTAATACATAATAGGGGTTGCGGTCAATGATGACTTCAGGTGGTAAATAAGGCCATAACTTTTCAATCGGAGTTTTTTCAGAATAGCGAAGTAGTAGATGAAAACGGAAACGGCCTCGTACTTGTTTAAAATAATCTGGGTAGGGGCCAGTTAAATTAACCTCACGTGGCAAATTAGTTTGTAATATTTTTTTAAGTTCTAAAATTTCTTGGCGGGCGACTATTTCTGATGTATTTTGACAAGTTAAGCGAAGTAATTCTGTGAGGGGTGGGTATTTGAATTTAGTGCGCTCTAGCAATTCTTGATTATAAAATGTGCTGGGTTGATTATGGTAAATACTTTGTAGAACATAATGTTCGGGCGAATAAGTTTGAATGGTAAGCTTGCTCGCACCCGAAGTTTGAAATCCGCGTAAAGTAGTCCAAGTGATTTCTGTCGCCCTAAATTCCGGCAGTTTTAATGTAATGTCAGCTAAAATTACACCAATTAAATTTACTTGAGAAAAATCTAAATCAGCTGGCGCCGGTTGACTACTGATGATAATTTTTGCCTCGCTAATTTTACGCACAATATTTTCATCATCACTTTGAATGTTGGCAAGTTTCTCATCAGGCCAGAGTATTTTTATTTCCTTACTTAAATTACCTAAACCACCGCTTAAAAACTTTATATTTAAACCACGGCATTTAGGGCAAGGTAGCGGAGAATTAGTTGTGGTTTGGCAGTGAAAACAAACAAGTTTATTGCTGTCCGCTTGAAAAACCAGCGCGCGGTCGCATATTTGGCAACGCGCGGAGTAACCGCAATCGCGGCAGGTAACTCCTGTGGCATCGCCCAGTTTATTTAAATATAAAAATATTTGGCCACTATTTTTTAAGGCGCTATTAATTTGTTCAATCAAGGTGTCAGATAAGGTGAAATTTTTGGCGCGGTCATGACGCAAATCAACTAAAGTAGTATTTGTTTCATTATAAGATTTTAAATTTTTTATCGCTCCGGCTTGTTTATAATACTCATACCAAAGTTCCAGCGGATTACTAGCTGATACATAGGCGAGTGGGGCACTATGCAGTTCAGCTAGCCACTTGGCCACCTGAATTACACTATAACGAGGGTTTTGATCATATTGCTTAAAATTAATATCAGCTGGATCATTCACAATTACTCCGCCTAAATTTTGAAAAGGTAGGAAAAGCGCGCTACGCGTACCAATTAGTAAATTTATCTCACCGCTTATAATTTGATTGTAAATTTGCCTAATCGCAGAAGTTTTTAAATCAGCTGTAAAAATAATAGGTTTAAATTCAGTTAATTTTTGTGCTAAGTTATTGGCTTGAGCTTTGGTGGGTACTAGTAAAAGCGCCGATTGTTTTCTGGTAAGCACTTGGTTGATTAATTTTTTAAGCACTTCAAGTTTGCTGGTGGGGTTTGAAAAATTTATTAAAGTGGTATTAGCTTTTTTATTTAATTTATTTTTATTAAATAAAGATGTTGCG
>JBBTZY010000062.1:0-7686 GCA_038061115.1 Patescibacteria group bacterium
CTTTTTAATTTTCATATAGTCCGGTAGAAATTCACGACTATTAATTTTATCTTCATACTCCACGAGTGTTTCAACCGCCGGCAAAAATTCAACTCTTTGAACTTTGTCCGCCTCCGACCAATTGGCGGATGGCGGATTAGAATTTTGAATTTCCGTCAGCTTTATTATTTCCTCCACTACAAATCTCGCCTCCACAGTTTCGTCTTCAACTTGTATAATTTTAATTGGCTCACCCTCCTTATTATTAGTCCATAAAGTTTTATCAGCCTTTACGCTCGCCCCCTTCATTATAGTATTACCAGCTGCTACAATAATTTTAGTGGAGCGATAATTTTGTTCTAATTTTATTACTTGCGCTTCCGGATAATCTTCTTTAAATCGTAAAATGTTAGCTGAATTCGCCCCGCGCCAACCATAAATTGATTGCCAATCATCACCCACTACACATAAATTATGATGGTTAGTAGCAAGTAAACTAGTCCAAATATATTGCGCTTGATTTACATCTTGATACTCATCAACCAATAAATATTTAAAATTAGTTTGATATTTTTTAAGCACTTCTGGATTTTCTTGCCACACTCGCACCATCTGACCAATTAAATCATCAAAATCAAAGGCCTTATTTTTTACCAGCAACGCCTGATAACGTTCATAAATACGCGCTACATTTTCGGTAAAAAAATCATCCGCTACATCACGGGCATAATCCTGAGGCGACATTAAATCTGATTTAGCCCGCGAAATTGCATTTAAAATTGCGCCCGGTTGAATTTGTTTGATACTTAAACCAATTTCCCGTAAGGCCTCTTTAACTAATGATTTTTGATCGCCTTCGTCATAAATCGTAAAATGTGGCGGATAATTTAAATGCTTAGCTTCTTGCCTCAAGAAACGACAACTGACCGCGTGAAATGTACCAACCAATGGGCCATTTTTATCAATTGGTTTACCAAGTAGCGCACCCACGCGTGCTTTCATTTCTTGGGCGGCCTTATTCGTAAAAGTAACTGCTAAAATTTCACGTGGATCAACTTTTTCGTGCGCTATTAAATACGCCAAACGATGAACCAAGGTTTTGGTTTTACCTGAACCCGCGCCAGCCAGCACTAAAAGTGGGCCGCGGGTCGCAACTACGGCCTCAGCTTGAGGTAGGTTTAAATTGCTTAATAATTTATCTTTATTAATCATAATGTTTGACAAAAAAATCACCTTGTGCTATGATATAAACATTAATTTTCCTCATTAAATAAAATTTAAAGGAATTTAATTAAACGTATTAAATAATTGCTAATCTATTTTACCTGATATGGGCCGTTATCTCCAAATCGCACAACTAGTTATTTCAATTTTACTGATCGTTGCCATTCTCCTCCAAAATCGTGGGGCGGGTCTTGGCGGAATTTTTGGTGGTGAAGGTAATGTGTATCGCACCAAACGCGGTGCTGAAAAAATAATTTTTACTGCTACCATTGTTTTAGCTTTTGCCTTTTTTGGCTTAGCGATTTGGAATCTACTGGCGGCTTAACCACGCCTTTAAATAAATTTTTTAAACAATCAACTTGCGTTACTCGCCAATTGATTGGTTAATTTGGTATTATAATCAATTTCGTGACATATTTTATTCCACCACGCCTAAAAGTCGGTGAATTTTTACAGCGGTTACTAGCACGTTTATATGGCACACGTGATTGGAAGATTGAAACAGTTTTAAAACAAGCCGGCCAAAATCTTTCTGTAAGTCCACGTCAATTTCGCCTACTACCAAGAATTTTAACTCGCTTAGAAAAACGTACGGCCTTATTTTTAGTTATAATTGTTCTTTTAACTGGTGGCTTGTGGCTTAGCCGCTGGTACAATAATCACACTTTTGTTTTACCAGAAATAGGCGGTACTTTAAACGAAGGATTAATTGGCTTTCCCCGCACTACTAATCCGCTGCTGGCTCAAAATCAAAGTGAACAAGATTTAGCACGCTTACTTTATCGTAGTTTATTTCACCACACTGCCACTGGACAAATCGATACTGATTTAGTAGATAAATGGGAAGTAGGTCGCGATAGCAAAAAATATCAATTCACCTTAAAATCTAATTTATTTTGGCAAGATGGAACTCCTATAACAAGTCGTGATGTAATTTTTACTTTTAAATCAATACTTGATAAAAATTTAAACAGTTCGCTTAACAGTGGTTTTAGAAATGTTAAGGCAGTAGCAGTAAATGACAAAACTTTTACCATTACTCTACCTGATTCCTACGCTGGTCTATTACATAGCTTAACTTTTGGTATTTTACCGGAACATATTTGGCAAGGTATTCCAGCTAGCGATTGGTTAAAGCAAACTACCAACTTAACACCGATAGGTAGCTCTGCTTGGCAAATTAAAGAATGGAAAAGAAATCAACAAAACCAAATCGTAGCTGTTAGTTTAGCTCCTTTTGCTAATCAAAGTGGCACGCCTTATTTAACCGATTTCAATTTGCGTTTTTTTGAAAATAACACCGAAGCTTTAGGCGCGCTTAAACAAGGATTAATTAATGCTTTGGCTGGTTTAAATTTAAATCAAACTCAAACTATCAGTCGTTCACAATACAACCTACATCAATTACAACTACCTCAGTACACCGCTTTATTTTTTAATACTGATCAAGCCCCCTTAAATGATAAAAATATCCGCCAAGCTCTTAATTTGTTAATAAATAAAAATGATTTAATTGCTACAGCTTTAAATAATCAAGTTACGCTAGCTAACGGGCCTTTAACTAACTCTGCTATAAAAATAAATAATTCAACTACCAAATTACCTGATTTAGCTTACATAGAGAAATTATTAACCACCTCTGGCTTTACCAAAAAAGAAGATACCTGGCAAAATAAAAACGGATCCTTAACTTTAACTATTACCGCGCTTGATCAAGCCCACTTCCGCGCCACGGCTGAATATCTGAAAACTGCCTGGGAAAAATTTGGCATAAAAACCGAATTAAAATTTGTGTCAGCCGATGATTTGTCTGGCAACATAATTCCTAATCGCGCTTATACCGCTCTACTGGCCACCGAAATTATTGGATTAGATAATGACTTACTAGCTTTTTGGCATTCCTCACAAAGCTTGCGGGGCGCAAATTTATCAAACTTTAAATATCGTGATTTAGATATAATACTTGAAAATCTTCGCTTTGAACAAAATGCTGAAAAGATTAAAGACTCACAACAAAAACTAGTCAACATTTTATTGAACGAATCACCGGCGATATTTTTATACCAACAGTATTATAACTACGTTATGACCAAGGATATTAAAGGGGTAAATTCAACTATTATCAATCAACCTTCCGATCGTTTAAATACTTCAGCCAATTGGTACACCAAAACCAAACACGTTTTTAAGTTAAATAAATAAAATAATTTGGGCGTGTGGGTGAAAAGTTAACTAGTGTAACTTTTCACGGGCAACAAAAAGTTGCCCGGGCCGACACGAGCCACAGTTTTTTAATCGAGGCCAAAGCCGAGATGTTTAATAATTTTGGGCGAGTGGCGGAACTGGCATACGCGCTAGCTTCAGGTGCTAGTGCCCGCAAGGGATTGAGGGTTCAACTCCCTCCTCGCCCACCAAGACAAAGGTTCGCTTGTCCGCTGTAGCTCTCGCCGTCGCGTAGCCGCTATGGCGGAGCACGGTTAGCGAAGGCGGAAGCCCCTCCTTCGGCACCACTTAAAAGACGACTGGTTCAACCTGCGCCCCGTAGATCTGCTTCAGCAGATTCTACTGGGGCCCCTCCTCGCCCAAATAAAAAATTTAAAATCACTAAAACGCTTAAACACTAAAACATTTTTTATTTTAATGTCCTAGTGATCTAATATTCTAAATATAAAACTACTAACTAATGACTAACAACTCAATTATGACTCCAATTAAAAACTATCAACCTCGAACTAATTCCCGCCCCGCTCCACGTGGTCGTTTTTGGGGCGCACGGCCTAAAAAACCAATAGTAACAAACGAAGCACTTAAACCTTATTTACCAACTACCAACACTTCTAACCGACCAACCAACACTCCAATCCGTCCAATCGCTACACCTATTCGAACTGCACCTGCTTCTTCCGAACACAAACTAAAAATTATCCCCTTAGGTGGCCAAGAAGAAGTTGGCCGAAATATGACAGGCTTTGAATACGATGGCGACATTGTGGTTTTAGATATGGGATTACAATTTCCCGAAGAAGATATGCCGGGCATTGATTATATTATTCCCGATACACGTTATCTTAAAGGTAAAGAGCGACAAATCAAAGGCATACTACTCTCGCATGGCCACCTTGATCACATTGGCGCCTTGCCTCACATTATGCCTCAACTGGGTTGGCCCACAGTTTATGCTAGCAAAATGACACTGGCTTTAGTACGACGTCGACTTGAGGAATCAAACTTACAAAACTATTTAAAGGCCTATGAAATTAAATCATCTCAAGAGCGACTAACTTTAGGTAAATTTAAAATAAATTTCTTTGACGTCACTCACAGTATTATGGACGCCTTAGGTGTAATTATTCAAACACCGGTAGTGAATGTTATTCACCCCGGCGATTGGCGCTACGATTTAAACCCAGTTACAGGTAAGCCAACTGATTTTTCTGCTCTAGCTCAGTGGAATACCAAAACTGTTCCATCAGTTTTAATGATGGAAAGTTTGGGTTCAACCAAAGAGGGTTCACAAATTCCCGAGCTAGAAGTATTTCGTAATATCAAACAATTAGTGGAAAAAGCACCGGGTCGTATTATCATTGCCACTTTCTCTTCGATGGTGGAACGAGTAAGTTGGATAATTAATGTGGCGGAAACTTTAGGTAAAAAAGTGGCGCTCGATGGCTACTCCATGAAAACGACTATTGAAATCGCCAAAAAAGTTGGTTATATAAAATTCAAACCTACCACTTTGATTGATATTAAACGCGCCCACGATTACCCCGATAATAAAGTGGTGATTGTTTGTACTGGCGCTCAAGGTGAAGATCGTGCTGTATTAATGCGGATTGCCAATGGCGAACACCGCTCTATTAAAATTAAAAAAACCGATACTATTATTTTCTCCTCTTCAGTAATTCCAGGCAATGAACGCTCTATTCAACGGCTTAAAGATTCTTTATACCGCCAATGTGATAATGTAATTCACAAAGAGCTGATGGGTGTGCATGGTGGCGGTCACGCTTTGATTGAAGATATTAAATTATTAATTCGACAAGTCAGGCCACACTACTTTTTGCCAATTTATGCCAACCACTATTTACTCAAAGAGGGCGCTAAAGTAGCCATGTCAATCGGCTTTCCACCCCAAAATATTTTTATTTTGGATAATGGCAGTATTGCCGAGGTATCAGCTAATGGACTTAAGGTGCTAGATCAAAAAATCCCGATTGAATATGTTTTTGTTGATGGTTTAGGCGTTGGCGATGTTTCTCATGTCGTACTCCGTGATCGACAAATGCTAGCGGCCGATGGTATGGTAGTAATAGTGGTCACAGTTGACGCGAGGAATGGTCAACTCATCGGTAGTCCAGATATTATTTCCCGCGGTTTTGTGTATATGAAAGATAATAAAAAAATGATTGAAGAAACCCGTAACAAAATAAAACAACTAGTCAAAAATCAAAACCCAGCCGTAGCTACTGATGAAAATTATATTAAAGATAAAATCCGGAACGAAATCGGTCAATTCTTATTTACCAAATTAGAACGGAGGCCTATGATTTTACCGGTTGTGATTGAAGTGTAATTATTCAGAATTACGAATCAAGAATTAAGAATCACGAATGTTAGTAGTGCTTATCTTGATTCTTAATTCGTTATTCGTGATTCGAAACAATATGTATTGCGTAAAAATTTTAGCTTTTTATTAACTACTAAATTAAACTATATTCCTAACCGCTAACACTATGTTACCTACCAACAAAATTATCTTCTCAGGTATTCAACCTTCTGGTGAAATTCACTTTGGTAATTACTTGGGCGCGCTAAAAAATTGGGTACTACTCCAAGAACAAAATACCTGCTTTTTTGGGATTGTGGATTTGCATGCTATTACCGTACCTTACGAAGCCAAAGAATTACCAGCCAAGGTATTTGATTTAGCAGTAAATTATTTAGCGGCTGGGCTTGATCCTGAAAAATGTGTAATTTTTGTACAATCACAAGTGCCAGAACACACTGAACTGGCTTGGCTATTAAACACCATCACACCTTTAGGCGAACTAGAAAGAATGACACAATTCAAAGATAAATCCGATCAACATAAAAATTCAATTAACGCTGGTTTACTAAATTACCCAGTGCTTATGGCGGCGGATATTTTGCTTTATCACGCCGAAAGCGTGCCGGTTGGTGAAGATCAAACTCAACACGTGGAACTCACCCGTGTAATTGCTCGCAAATTCAATAGCATGTATGGTGAATATTTCCGTGAACCAAAAGTTTGGGCTGGTGCGGTGCCAAAAGTTATGTCGCTACTTGATCCCACTAAAAAAATGTCAAAGTCGCTTGGTGCTGGGCACTATATTGCGCTCGATGATTCTCCGGAAATTATTCGCAAAAAAATTGCTCGCGCCGTAACTGATAGTGGTAGTGCTCTGACCAGCGAAATTTCTGGTGGGCGTAATTTACTCCAACTTTTTAAAGTTTTATCTGATGATAAATCATTAAAACAAGAACTGCACGAGGCCTACAATAATGGTGAATTAAAATACAGTGAATTTAAACCACTACTTGCAGAAACAATTATTAAAATATTAGAACCAATTCAAGCCAAGCGCGTTGAACTAACCGCTAAACCTAAAGAAGTAAAAAAGATTCTGCAGGATGGTCGCGACCGCGCCCGCCTAATTGCCCAAAAAACCTTACAAGACGTAAAGGAGAGAATGGGGTTGATTTAGAAACAACTACCCTACTTACATCATTCCCGCGGCTTGTTCTGCCGTAGTCCTCGCCGTCACGTAGTCGCTATGGCGGAGCACGGTTGACGAAGGATCAAGATATAAATCCATAAAAATACTGGACACTGATCCAGTATTTTTTGTTGTAAAATATATATGATTGACAAAAACACTAAACAATTTTTAATCAAACCTAAAAGCGGTTCGGAATAATTCCAAATCGCTTTCTTTTTTTATTCACTTTGCCCAATCTTGACAAAAATACTAATTAAATGTATAATTACTTTTTAAATAAAAAATCAATTAATTAACAGGCAAAAGGAAAAAATGAACATTAAAACAAACCCTCCACAAAAGTGGTGGCAAAATACTCTAGATTGGATACTATGGCCAATAATGATTTTATTTTTTAATAAAAAAACAACTCATGCTTGGCATTGGATAAAATATGATAGACCAATAATACTTAACAAATTCACCTTAGAAATCCAGGGTGATAAAAATGCAACAATTGTAAGAGGGCTTTGGTCTCAAATATGGGCTGAATTCTGGGGATGGAGGAAAGTCGTTGTCGTATATTATTATTATGATCCATCTACAATAAAAAACAAACCAAAATATGTACAACTAGGTTTTTATGACCACAATACTGGCAAAAAAGAACTATGCACCGTTAAAATACATTCTAATCAAATTGGTTTATATATTAGACCTCTTTCAAAAGTCCTCCACCTATGCTAAAATAGAAATATGTATA